>CANQYB010000021.1 GCA_947627975.1 uncultured Bacilli bacterium
CTCGAACCTACGACCGCCCGGTTATGAGCCGGATGCTCTAACCAACTGAGCTAGAGGTCCATGACTACTTAATAATAACACATTGATGATTTTAATTCAATATTTTTTAAAAAATTTTTTTAATAAAATTTAATATTGTTTATTACACATTTATATAATAAAATAAGTTTAAGGAGGATTTATGACTGTTATTGGAATAATTTGCGAATATAATCCTTTTCACAATGGACATGATTATTTTATCAAAAAAATAAAACACAAATATCCCGATTCTTTAATTATCACTATTATTAATGGATATTTTTTAGAACGCGGGGAAATTAGTATTATTTCTAAAGAAAATAAAACTAATATTGCCTTAAATATGGGTTCAAATATTGTTATAGAATTACCTGTTTTTTTTGGAACTCAATCAGCAGATACTTTTGCCAATGCCGCAATATACCTATTAAATATATTGAAAGTAGATAAAATTATTTTTGGTAGTGAATCAAATAATTTAAATAATTTAGAAAATATTGCAACAAAACAATTAAATACAGATTATAGCAAAGAATTAAAGAATTATTTAAAAGAAGGAATTAATTATCCAACTGCCCTAAATAAAACTTTAAAAAATAATATTAAACAACCTAATGATTTACTTGGAATATCATATATTAAAGCTATAAAATTATTGAATCCTTCAATTTCATATGAAATAATAAAAAGAACAAATGAATATCATGATATAAAAAGTAACAATAAAATAATTAGTGCATCTAATATAAGAAATAAAATAAAAAATAATATAAAAATAAATAAGTATATACCAAATATAGTTATGAATTATATTGAAAATATTAACTACGATATTTTTTTTAATTTAATAAAATACAAAATTTTAACCGACAATCATTTATCTGATTATTTAAGTGTTGATGAAGGAATTGAAAATAAATTAAAAAAAGAAATTATTAATTCACAATCATTAGATGACTTTATTATGAAAATTAAAACTAAAAGATATACTTATAATAGATTAAATAGAATGTTAATACATATTTTAATTGGCATAACTAAAGAAGATAGAAAAAAAATTAATTTCCCTACTTATTTAAAAATTTTAGGATTTGATAAAAATGGACAAAAATATTTAAATAGCATAAAAAAAGTAATTAATTTATTAAAACCTAATAATAAAGATATTATTTATAATTATGAATTAAAAGCTTTAGAAATATATAATCTTATAATCCAAAAAAATTATAATTATGATAGGATTAATAAACCTATAAAAAAATGAATTAATTCAAAAAAACAGATTAATTCATTTTTTTAATTTATATAATTTTTTATCATTATTATTTATATAATTATTAAATATAATTTCAAAAAATAAATACCTTATTTGTTTTCACTGTTTATTTAATATATTTTTTAATTTTGAAATTATTTTTATATAATAAATTAATAATTTCCTCGTTAGAAAAAATAATATTAAATGCTAATAATCGCTTTTTTTCAACTTCTTCCTTAGATATGTTAATATATTTTGAAATATCAGAAATAGAAATATTTAATGTATATAATACAAAAACAAAATATAAATCCATATCCAAAAATTTCTTAATTTTATTATTCATTAATTTTGAAATATTTCTAGCTTCTTCAATACTAATATTTAAATTTAAATTTATTAATAAATTAGATATTCCATAATTGCTAAAATTATTAATTAAAATAAATAATTTTAATTTAATTTTTTCATATATTTCTCTTTTTTTATTCATAATAAAAATTTTATTATTAAATCTATAATCTTTTATATTTAAGTTTGTTTTATTATAAAGAGTTTTAATTTCATTAATAATATTAATAATATCCATATCAAATATAAATCCTAATGAATCTAAATATTGAATTTTTTTTGTAGACAACTTATTTTGTTGATAATCATTTATCTGTTTTTCTTTCCATTTATATAATGATTTTATATTAGGATTTTCTTTATATAATAAAATATTTTGTTGCCAAATTTTTTCTTCAATGACTGTTTTAACTTTTTTTAAAATAATCTTCATTCTTTTAAACTGAGTATTATTTGGTGATTCCAATAAAAATAAATTATAATCTTCATTAGAATAAATCGAAATAATTGTTTGTTTTAAATCATTTAAATTAATATTTAATTCTTTAGATAACTTTGTTAATGATATTAAACCAATATTTTTTTGATTTATTTTATTTTTTTCATTTTCTAATGTAAATTCTTTTAGCATATTTTTATTATCAATTAATTTTTTTATTGCTAGCTTTTCAATTTCATTAATTCTTGAATCAGAAACATTAAATTTTTTAGCCAAATCAATTAATTTTTTTTTCTTACCTTTTAAACCGTATCTATAAATAATTATATATAATTCTCTTTCATCAAGTATTTTTTTTAAAAAATTATAAAACAAATTTAAAAAATCTTTTTTTAAATAATCTTTTTCAATGTCTACTTCATAATCAGGTATAATATCTATTAGTTCTAAGCCATCCACATTTTTATTTAAATAAACTTGCTGATTTGCCTCAAAATATTTATAAATATTATTAATATCTTCTTTACTACAATTTAATTCTAAAGCTAATTCTTCTATACTAGGATTTCTTTCTAATTTTATTAATAATTTATTTCTCACATTCCAAAAATCCTTATATATATTTTTTAATTTTTGAGACATTTTTACATAATTAACTTTTTCATTTATGTATTTCTTTATTGACCGATATATTATAATATTTGCAAATGTTGAAAATTTATATCCCTTTTCATAATCATAATTTTCAACTGCTTTTATTAAGCCGATATTTCCTTCTTGAATTAAATCTAAAAATAGAGAATTATCACAATCAATTTTTTTAGCAACAAAAACTACCAATCTTAAATTGCTTTCAATTAATTTCTTTTTAGCTATTTTATCGCCAAATTTTGCTTTAATAAATAAAAATTTCATTTCTTCATTTGTTAATATAGGATAATTATTTATTTCTTTTAAATAAATATTAACTGGATCATATTTTGTAGTATTATCTAAAATATAATTAATTTGAAAATCATAATCAAAATTTGTCATAATACAATAAATTTCAATTAATAATATTTCTAATTCACTATTAAAAATTTTGAAATAATCATTATTTCTTATTATTTCTTTATTATTTTCAACAATTATACTTAATATGTTTTTTAAAATACTACAATCTGAAATTAAATAAAATATAAATTTTGAATCTAAATATTTTTTATTATTTTCCAATGTTTTTTCAATAATTAAACATACTTTTTTTAACTGCTGAAAATTAAATTTATAATCCATACTATATTGTAAATTATTATTAATAAAATTTTTAATTAATTTATATTTACTTTCTTCCAAAAAAATCTCCCCCCAATAAAAATATAATATAAATTTTAATGTAATATAATTTTAACTTTCAATTTCAATATTATCAATAGAGTATTTTTCATTAAATTCAATAATATTTAAATTTTCAATAAACAATGTTGCCTTAAAATCTTTTATTGATAATTTTATTGCTTCTTTTAATTCATTATTTAAGCTTAAATCTAGATTTTTAATTGGTGTTTTTAATGAAACATTTTTATTAGACTTTTCACCTCTTACTTGGCTTATAATATCAACAACATCATTGCCATTTTTATATTCATTAACAAAATTAAATTTAAAAGGTTTAATTAATGTCAAATGGATTGATTTATTATCATGATAAAGTTCTTGATATATTTCCTCAGTAATAAATGGAAAGAAAATACTAAAATCTTGTAATAATTTATAAAGAATTATATAAATTGTTTTTTGTCCTGAATATCTTGGAACTTCACCAAATTCTTCAGGTCTATATAATCTATGTTTTACTATTTCAATATAATTATCGCAAAAATTCCAAAAAAACTTTTCTAAAATATTTAATGCTAATCCTACTTCATAATCATCTAAATATTTTAAGAAATTTTTTTCCATTTTTTGAAAACTTTGTAATATCCATTTATCAAAATATTCAAAATTATTAAATTTTTTATCTTTATAATCAGATAAATGCATTTCAATAAATTTAGAAACATTCCATAATTTATTAATTAATTTACGACCTCTTAGTAATGTTTCTTCACTAAAAACTATGTCTGTTCCAAGTCTACCAGATCCTGCCCAATAGCGTATAACATCAGCAGAATATTCATCTATTAATTTAATAGGTTCTACCTTACTATTTCCCTTACTTTTACTTATTTTTTCGCCTTTATTTGCCATAACAAATCCCGAAATCATAACATTATCCCAAGGTCTTTTTTTAAAATGATAAAAACTTTTTACTATTGTATAAAAATCCCATGTTCTAATAATTTCTGAAGCATTAGTTCTTAAACTCATTGGCTTTAATAATTCTTCATAATTTTCTTTTTCTTTATATTTCATGTTTATTAAAGGAGTTACAGAAGAAGTTGCCCAAGTATCCATAATATCTGTTTCAGGAATAAATTCGCTACAGCCACATTTAGGACATTTTTCTATATGAGGTTTATCTACTAAAGGGTTAACCGGCAAATCTTCTTCCCTAGCAAATATTGGATTTGTACAATTTTTACAATACCACAATGGAAAAGGTACACCAAAATATCTTTGTCTTGATATACACCAATCCCAAGCTATGTTATTTACCCACTCTTCATATCTATTATGCATATGTTCTGGATGCCATTTAATTTCATTTCCTATTTTTAAAAAGTCATCTTTATGATTCATTATATCTATAAACCATTGATTCATAACGGCATATTCTACTTCTTTTCCACATCTTTCATGTGTTTGAACTTCATGTTCTAATTCATCAATTTTAACAATATATCCACCATTTTTTAAATCATCTAGTATTTTTTTTCGTGCTTCTTTAATTTTTAGGCCACCATAATTAGGTACTGTATTTATAATTTTTCCATCATCTGTAAAAATATATTTTAAAGGTAAATTATATTTTTTCCACCATTCAATATCTGTTTGATCTCCAAATGTACAACACATAACAATTCCTGTTCCTTTGTCGATAGCAACTTTTTCATCTGCCATTATAGGAACATCTACATTTACAACAGGAATATGAGCGGTTTTCCCTATTAAATGTTTATGAACTTCATCATTAGGATTTACAAAAACACAAACAATTGCGGGAAGTAACTCTGGTCTAGTGGTTGCAATAGTAAATTCTTCACTATCTTCAACAGTTTTAAAATTAACATAATTAAAAGTTGTTTTAATTGTTTTTGTTTCTAATTCGGCTTGAGCAATAGATGTTAAACATTCATTACACCATAATGCGGGACTTTCTTTATGATAACAGTGTCCCTTGTCAACTAAATCTAAAAATGATAATTGGCTTATTTTTATAGTTGATGGACTAACAGTTTTATAATGTATATTCCAATCTGTACTTACGCCCATTTTACTAAATAAATTTTGAAATGACTCTTCATATTTATCAGTAGTTTCATAACATAATTTAGAAAACTCTTCACGTCCAATTACTGAAGCTTTTTTTCCTTGTTCTTTTTCAACTAATCTTTCACTAGGCAATCCATTGTCATCAAAACCAAATGGATAAAATATATTATATCCTCTAAGTCTTTTATATCTTGCAATCATTTCTGTTTGAGAATATGAAAATATATGCCCAATATGAATATTTCCACTTACAGTTGGTGGTGGTGTATCAATAGAAAATATTTTCCTATTATCTGGTTTAAATTCGTAAATTTTATTTTCTTTCCAATAATTAACCCACTTACTTTCCTTTTCTTTGGCATTGTATTTTTTATCTAGCATAATATCCTCCTTATTATTTTATATTCAATAAAAAAACTCATCCTAAATAAGGACGAGAGTTATCCCGCGGTACCACCTTAATTCACTAAAAGTGCCCTTAAATATTTAACGCATATTTACGAAATATTTTACTTTTTTTCAAATATTTAACTTCCAAGCTACATTCAATATATAAATTATTAGTTTTCACCAACCACTAACTCTCTTTAAAATTTATTATATTTACTCCTCTTGTTCTTCGTCTTTATAAATATTATATGGAAAAAATAAATAATTTGCAAGTTAATTTTTAGTACAAATTAAAAAAGTTCATTACTGAACTTTAAAATATTTTATTATCGCTTCAGCTGTTGATGAAGCAATTTGTTCTCTATTATTTACAATCCATTTTGCTTCATCCATATTATCATGAAAAGCATATTCTATTAATACTCCACATTTGACATTTGTTGGAGCAACTTCTCCTAATGAACCTTTAGCAAATGCTATTCCATGATTATTATTATTACTCTTAAATGGATAAATATTATAAATTGAATCATATATATTACTAGCAATTGAATAAGCATAACTTTGTTCATCATGTACATAAACATAAACGCCAGTCTGATTATGATTAGAAGAACCGTTTGAATGAAGCGCTAAATGTAAATCAGCATTGACTTTATTAGATTCATTCATCCAAGCATTCATATCCGTATCAGGATTATTTCTATATACTGTTATTCCTGCTTTTTGCAAAATTGGAATAAGTATATCTGCAATTTTATTCATTTCATTTTTTTCGGTTGTATAACCAGATCCTAAGATTCCTTTATTATAATCTTGTTTAGAGGGAGATATGTATACAACAGGATTTTTTTCCCCAATTTTAACATTAAATGTGGAAATAAAAGAATCTTCCATTAATTTACTTTTAGCATAAGCTTTTATAACCATATTTTCATTTACAACAATAGGATTTGAATATAATTTTCCATTTTTAATTGGATCTGTTCCATCAGTAGTATAATAAATTTCTACATCTTTAAATCTATTAGCAAGAGTTAATGTATCTCCTTTTTTCATATTATTAAAATTAGTAGTTGTATAAACTTGAGATAATTTTCCTTTAATACCAGTAGTAATTACTACAGAATCAGTTTTACTTAATTCTTTATAATCATTAATTCCAGCTACTATTTCTAATTTATATTTAGTATTTTCTTTAAAATTTTTATAATCAATTACATAATTTTTAGAATATAAATCTATTGTTTTAACTAATTTTGTTTCATTTTCATATATATTTAATTTAAAATTATTAGCTCCTGTCCCTCCAGAAAATTTAAAATTAATATCTCCCCAAGTTTTAAACTCGTTATTTGTTGGACTTTCTATATTAACATAACCAACTACTGCAGTATTTATATAAAAATTACAAGTACTAACAATAACTTTTTCATCTTTTATAAGTTCCGCTGTTAATCTTCCTGAATAATTTTTTAAATAATTATATGGTATTACAACATAATTATTCTTAACTTTAGTTTGATAAACATTATTATTTTCATTTTTTATTTTTACTTCATAAGAAGCTTTGCTATAATCACCATTTATATTTAATATATAATCATTATTTTCTTTAACATACAAAGAATTATTACTTTTAAAATTTGGTTCATTCCAAACAACAGTTAAATCATTAGTAGATTCTTTTTTTTCATTATGTTTATTGTAGGCAACAACTTTTACATTAATTTTTTCTCCATATGATGCAGGGATTTCATCTAATAAAGTTTCATTTTTAGTAGTTGTCTTTTCATAGATTACTTTCCCATCATTATTTGTAACGACTACATCATATTTTGTGGCGAATTGGTTTTTTTCAAAATAAAGAATAGTATCACTAGATATTTCTTCAACTTTTAAAATTTTGAAATCTTTAAGTTCAACTTTTATATAGTTGTAAATTCCAACTCCAAATGAAACTACAAAAATAGAAATAGCAATTATGAAAGAACTAATAATTATTTTTCTTTGTTTCATAGTTTCACATCCTTTTATTCTTAATACAATTATATTATATTTTACACCAAAATAAAAAGAGTTTGTTAAACTCTTTACATTTATATTTACATAATGTTGTAAATTAAAAATTATCTCTATTTCTTAAAAATGATGGAATATCAATATCAGAATCAATTTCATCCTCAACTGATCTGGTTGGTGTTGTTGGTTCTTTTATTTCTTCAGAACTTTCATCATCATTGTCATCGTCAAAGCCAGTTGCAATAACCGTAACAATTACTTCATCATTTAAATTTTCATTAATTACCGCACCAAAAATTGTATTAATGTCAGTATTAGCTGCATTTCTTACTACCTCAGCTGCATCCTCAGCTTCAAATAAAGTTAATGAATTTCCACCAGTAATATTTATAATTGCATCTGTAGCTCCATTAATTGAAGTTTCTAAAAGAGGTGAGGAAACAGCTTGTTTAGCAGCTTCAATAGCTCTATTTTCACCAATACCAAGTCCAATACCAATTAAAGCATTTCCACGATTAGACATTACTGCCTTAACATCTGCAAAATCCAAATTTACAAGACCAGAAACAGCAATTAAATCACTAATAGATTGTACTCCACGATGTAATACATTATCTACTTCTTTAAAGGCATCAGTCATTGGTGTTGTTTTATCAATAATGTCTCTTAATCTATCATTTGGAATAACAATTAAAGTATCAACATTTTTCTTTAATTCTTCTAAACCTAATAATGCCTGTTCCATTCTCTTTTTTCCTTCAAATCTAAAAGGTTTAGTAACAATACCAACTGTTAAAGCATTTAAATTTTGAGCAATTTCTGCTATTATTGGAGCAGCACCAGTTCCAGTACCACCTCCAAGTCCACATGTTACAAATACCATATCTGCTCCACGTAAAACATCTTCAATTTCACTTTTACTTTCAATTGCTGCTTCTCTACCTACTTCTGGATTTGCTCCAGCTCCTAATCCTCCAGTAACAGATTCTCCTAATTGTAATTTTATTTCGGCTGGTGAAGCATTAAGAACTTGTTTATCAGTATTTGCAACAATAAAATCAACACCTTTAACTCCAGCCTCAATCATTCTATTAACAGCATTACAGCCGCCGCCACCAACACCTATAACTTTGATTTTGGCAATTTGATCCATTTCTAATCCATTCATTTTTTACTCTCCTAACTAATCATCAAAAAAATATCCAAATATTTTACCTAAAATAGAATCATTGGAAATATTTAATTTTTTAGTATTGTTTCCAAACTCTTCTAATTCTTCAAAATCAAATATTGAAAATTCTTTATCTCTTAATAATAACTTATCATTGAAAACTTTTATTATTCCTAAAGCACTACTATATTTATTATTTCTAACTCCTATAGTATTAATATTTCCTAATATTACATTTTTACCATAAACCTCTTCTAATAATAATGAAAAGTCTAATGATTCCGTTACTCCTCCAGTTATTATTATATAACTAATTTCATGTTTTGTTAAGTAGTTAATTTGTTTTTTTGCAATAGACAAAATTTCTTTTAACCTACTCATAACAATTTCTGATATTTCATATTGATTAACTTTAATATTTTTATTTAAATTATTTGTTATCTCTTCACTCACACTTGCCTGAGCTAATCTTTTATGCGAAAGAGCTAAATTTTCTTTTAATCTTTTAGCTTCATTTTTATTTATTTTATATATAAAAGATATATCATTATCTATATTTTCTCCACCTAACATAATAATATCAGAATTGACAATTACACCTTTATTAAAAATAGAAATAGTAGTAATATCCTTTCCTATATTAATAACTGCGCCAATTTTATTTTTAGTGAATTCATTTTTAAAAACTGCATAATCTCCCATTGCCGTAAAAGATATATCAATTACTTCTACATTTAATTTATCAAAACAATTTAATACATCATAGACATTTTTTTTAGGGGCAGAAATAATTAAAGAGCGAACTTCCAATTTTTTAGCAATCATATTTTTAGGATTATCTACTATTTTTTCATCATCTACAATAAAATCAATAGGCAATACACTAATTAACTCTTTATTTTGTGGAACTTTATTATATACAGATGATTGAAGTGCCATAACAATATCTGAGCCTCTTATAACATTTTCAGGATTTGTTATGGTACATATTCCCCTTCCAACTTCATATTTAGCATCTTGACAAGGTACTGTCACAATAACTTTTTTTATGGGAAGGCCTAAATAATCTTCACCCTTTTTCAATATCTTTTTTAAATCATTTATTAAAGCTTCAGAATTTTTTAAAATACCATGTTTTATTCCATGACTTTTTTCAGTACAAGCAGCTAAAATATTTGTTTTTTGTCCTTTTATTTCAGCAACAACTAACTTTAATTCATTAGAACCTAAATCAATACTACTGATTATTTTTCTCATGGTATTCACTCCTATTTTTTAGACTAATTTAATTATACTAAAAAGTTTTATTTTTTTCAAATAATATACTCTAAAAATAAAAAATAAATAGAATTATAAAAACATTCTATTTATTTGCCAATATTTCACATACTAAATTACTAATTTCAGTTGGATTTTCAATACTTAATCCCTCTATTAATCTTGCTTGTGCATATAATATTTTAGTATATTTTTCTAATTTATCTTTTTCATTATTCTTATATAAACTTTCTAACTTTTTACTAATTTCATGATTTTCATTTATTTCCATAATTATTTCTGCTTTAATATTATTTTCATTTTGCATTGTGTTTAATACTTTTTCCATTTCAACAGAAACATCGCCTTTAGTTGTTAAACATACTGGATGATTTTTAAGTTTGTGGGTAAATTGAATTGAACTAACCTTATTTTTTAAAAAATCTTTCATGATATTAAACATATCTTTATTTTTTTCATTAATTTTATTTAGATTTTCTTTTTCTTCTTTCGTATCTAAATCCATTTTTTCATCAGATACATTCATAAATTCTTTTCCTTCATAATTCATAAGTGTTTTTATAACAAATTCATCCATATAATCAGTTAAATATAAAATTTCATAACCTTTATCTTTTACCATTTCTACTTGAGGAAGTAATTCAATTTTTTCTAAACTTTCACCACATGCATAATAAATTATATTTTGATTTTCTTTCATATTAGATACATATTCTTTTAATGTGACGTATTTTTTATCATTAGATGAAAAATATAACAATAAATCTTGTAAAGTATCTTTTTTTAAGCCATAACTACTATAAATACCAAATTTTAATTGTTTACCGAAATCAGTGAAAAATTTCTCATAATCATCTCTATTTTCTTTTAACATTTTTTCGAGTTCTTTTTTTATTTTAGATTCCAAACTTTTAGCAATTAATTCAATTTGATAATTTTCTTGAAGTGTTTCTCTAGAAATATTTAAAGATATATCTTCACTATCAACTAAACCTTTTACAAAACTAAAATAATCTGGTAAAAGATCACCACATTTTTCCATAATCAAAACACCTTTTGAATATAATTGTAATCCTTTTTCATATTCTTTAGTGTAATAATCGTATGGTGCATGTGATGGAATAAATAGCAATGATGAGTAACTACATCGACCTTCAACCTCACTTTTTATTATTTTAAGAGGTTTTTCATAATCATAAAATTTATCTGTATAAAAATCATTATATTCTTCATCTTTTACATCTTTTTTATTTTTCTTCCAAATAGGAATCATACTATTAAGAGTTTTTTCTTCGCTCTTTTTTTCTTTATTTTGCACTAATTTTATTGGATAACGAATATAATCAGAATACTTTTTAACTATTTTTTCAATTGTTTCCTCAGTTAAAAATTCATCAAAATTTATATCATCAGTATTTTCTTTAATAAACAATATAATTTCTGTTCCATTTGACTTTTTATCATTTTCATTAATAGTATAGCCATCTGCTCCAGAAGAAACCCAAGAATAAGCTTTATCATCATAAATACTTTTACTATTAACAATTATTTTATTACTAACCATAAAGGCAGAATAAAATCCTACACCAAATTGTCCAATAATATCAATATTTTTATTTTGATCATTGCTTTCTTTAAATAATTGAGACCCACTTTTAGCAATTGTACCTAAATTATTTTCTAATTCTTCTTTAGTCATACCAATACCGTTATCAGTAATTTTTATTGTTCTATTATCTTTATCTATACTAATTAATATTTCTAAATCATCTCTATTAATTTTTAATTTTTTTTCTGTTAAAGATATAAAATATAATTTATCAATGGCATCACTTGCATTTGATATTAGTTCTCTTAAAAAAATTTCCTTATTAGTATATATTGAATTAATCATCATATCTAATAATTTTTTTGATTCTGCTTTAAATTGTTTTTTCATTATTTCATCTCTTTCTTTTTTCAATAAAAAAATAATAACACCATTTTTAGCAGTTGTCAAGCTATAGTGCTAAAATAGTGTTATTATTTTAAAATTAGAATATTAATATTTTTTATAGTTATTATTTTTACAATTTTTAATTTCAAATTCATTACTGTAATTTTTTTTGAATTTTCCTAAATTTATGCCATAGTCATTAGTCAAATTCTCTTTAATTTTTATTTGGTCACTTTCATCAATATTATATGTATTATATCTTATTCTTGAATTATATTTTTCGAACATTATTTATCACCTATTAATAGTTTGGATTAATTATTAAAAAAAATTCTATAATTTTTCAATAAATTTTGTTTTATCATATATATATTTTTTACCATATATTATTTTATAAAAAATTCTTATAAAAATAGAAATAAATATATAGGATAATACACATAAATTAGAAAAAACTAACAAATTTAAAATTTTTGTATTTTTATAAAATAAATAATTGTAACTAATATTTTTATATGATTTAAAAAAATAAATAAAAAATAATAAAATACTAAATAAATATAGAGTATTAAAAATAATTAATAATATTTTTTGTACTTTATATTTATCTATTATATTAAATATTACAAGTAATATAAATGAAGTTAATATAATATAAGGTTTTGGATAAAGAATATTTTTAATAACTAAACTAATAAAATCAATATTTATATTTAGTATTACTAAAAGCAAAATTAAAATACTAAATTCAGTTATTTTTTTTATTTTTATATTTTTTAAAAAATATAAAAATATATTTAATATCATTAATAAACCTAAAATAAAAAAAAGAGATGGTTTATTAGAAAACATCTTAATTATAAAAATAATGTTATTTTTTATGTTAAGTTGTTCCATAAGTATCCTCATTATTTGTCAATTAATTTTTCTTTTTCCAAAAATATAATAAACCAATTGTTCCAATAGATATAAATATTATTCCTATTATTATATATATTTTATTTTTAGATATTGCTGTATTTTCTACTTCAATCGTAGGATTATTTTCAAAAACAATATTTACCGTCTCATCTTTATCTTTAATTTCAAATGTTTGATTATCTGTTTTTATGGAATAGCCATCAGGAGACTTAACTTCTTTTAATGTGTAATTTCCTAATTCCAACCCCTCAATATAATGAACTTCTTCAGTTGTTGTCCACTTATCAACTAAGTTATTTTCTTCATTATATAATTCAAAAACTGCACCAGCTAATTGACTAGAAGTATTTGAATCAACTTTACATATTTTTAATTTTGTAGGTATTCTTTCAATAGAAACAACTTTTGTAGCACCTGTTTCTGTAATATCAAATGACGTTACAGTATTAGAAATAAAGCCTTTTGGTTGGTTAATTTCATTTATAGTATAATTTCCTTTTTCAATATTAGTAATGATACAAGGAGTTATTTTATTACCTTCACAAGTTTTAATAACCGTTCCTAAAGAATTTTTTATTTCAAAAGTTGAATCTTCAATTAATTCTTGAGTCGTCGAATTATACATACCTATAGTTACTTTAGAGTTATTATCAGTTTTACTAATAATTTCAAAAGTTTGTTCATCATCTGTATTATCAACAACTATCTCTTGATCTTCTAAAAATGCATAATTTAAAGGTGCATAATAATTTCTTATAGTATACTTACCTGCTTTAATATTAGATAACTCAGTAAAACCTTTATTAACTGCTGCTTCAAATAATTTTACTACATTCATATTTTCGTCAAGTAAAACAAAACGTGCTTCATCTTGTGATTCACCACTTGAATCTGCTGTTTTATTAATTATCTTTATTTTTTTACCAGTATCTGGAATAGCAAAACTTTCTTTTAAAAAATAACCTCCAAAAACCAAACCTATTCCTAATATACAAATTAAAATATTAATAACTTTATTTCTCATAATAAATCCCTCATTAATATTTTTTTCATATTTTAATAATTTATACTAATAATTTGTTTTATTTACTAAATTACCAACATAAATTGTTTGTTTTGTTTTATCTTTATACTTACATGTTATTAAAGTAATTACAGTTTCATTTGGATCTTTAATTAGTGAAATTGTACCATCTTTTATTTCATCATAAATATTTTTAATATTATATTCATATTTAATATTATTAAAATATACATAGACTTTGTCATTTATACTTATCTTATGTAAATCTTTAAAAAAAGCAATAGATCCAGTTCCTGAATGAGCAGCTAAAATAAAATTACCATAATCTACATCAGGGAAAGTAGCTTCATTCATAATTTTAACATTTTTTGATATATTATTTATAGGATTATCTTTATTATATAAACTTCTATATAAATTAATTTTAGGAATTTCTAAAAAAGCAATTGGGTTATTTTTATCTTCTTCCTTATTATTTTGAACATTTTCCTCATTTTTTTCTTCATCAGTTTGTGTTACTTCAGTTATATTTTCCGTAATATTTATTTTTTGTTTTGTTATTTTTTCTTCTTTTTTAGAATTATTTAAATAATAATAAGAATTTATTATTTCATAAATATTATTTGCTTTTGTTTTAAAAAAATCATAAAATAAAATTATTATTCCTATAAATATTAATAATAATAGCAAAAATATGCCAATTCTTTTTTTCATATTACTATTATTTTCAAAATAAAAGATATCATACATTTATAAGATATCTTCATAATTACTATTTTTATCATTGATTTTTAATTTTATAATTTCTTCATTTTTTATTGCTTCTTTTATTAAATTTTCAAAATCAATTAAATTTTCATAATTTTTTGCTAAATTCAAATCTGGATTTATTACTGGATGATTTGGAACAAATATAGTACAACAATCTTCATAGGGCAATATACTAGTTTCATAAGTTTCAATTTTTTTAGAAATATTAATAATATCATTTTTGTCAAGACAAGAAACAGGCCTAATTACAGGCATTTTTACAACTTCATTAATAACTGACATACTAGTTAATGTTTGACTTGCTACCTGTCCTACACTTTCTCCATTAATAATAACCTTACAATTATTTTTTATGGCAATTTTTTCACTAATTCTATACATCATTCTTCTCATAATTGTTATTAAATAATCGTGATTAATATTTTTATAAATTTCTTCTTGAATTTTTGTGAAATTTATAATATGAATTTTAACATCTAAATTATATTCAGCTAATATTTCTGCTAATTTTAATACTTTATTTCTAGCTTCAATAGAAGTATGAGGTGGACTTTCAAAGTATATTGCTTCAATCTTAATTCCTCTTTTACATGCAAGATAAAATGCTACAGGAGAGTCAATTCCTCCACTTAACATTAATAACCCTTTTCCAAGGGTAGAAACTGGATATCCTTTTAATCCTTCAATTTCATTAAAATATATTAATGATTCATCTTTTCTTATTTCTATTTTTAATAAAATATCAGGATTTTTAACATCAACTTTTTTATTATCTAAATTTTTTAAAACACTTGCTCCTATTTTTTTAGATATTTCCATACTATTTAAAGGATAATCTTTAAAACTTCTTTTAGTTTCTACTTTAAAAGTTGAAAATTTTTGACTTTTTAAAATAGAAATTGCTTCATGTTCAATATTTTCAAATTTATTATTATCTAATTTATATCCCATAACAAATTTTTGAATTCCAAAAATCTTTTTTAATTTTTTTATAGTTAACTCATAATCATCAGTTTCAATGAACATGCGTCCCTTATCAAAATTTAGGTTAATATTTAAATTAATTAAAGCATATTCAATATTTTTTTTTAATGTTTTAATAAAAAAATTAATATTATCTTTTTTAGTAGACAGCTCAGCATATTTTATAATAATAATTTTTTTCATATTTATCACCAAAAATATTGTATCAAAAAAAATAACAAAAGCAAATTGTTACTTTTGTTTTTATAATACTGCTTCACATAATTCTTCATATTTTTCTCCATAAGGCTTGATTATTAAAACTCTTTTATTTTCATCAATTATGTTAAATATAATTTCTAATCTTTCTTTAGGTAAAATATCATTTATTATATCTGCCCACTCTATAATTGTTATTCCTTCTTTGTTAAAATATTCATCTATCCCAATGCTTTCCCCATTATCATTTAATCTATAAACGTCCATGTGATATAAAGGCATTTGTCCTTCTTCATATTCTTTTATAATATTAAATGTTGGAGAAGTAATATTTTCTTTTATATTTAAAGAATTAGCAAATCCTTTAACAAATACAGTTTTTCCACTCCCTAATTCACCATTTAAGCAAATAATCATATTAGGAAATTTTTCTGATTCAATATTTTCTGCAAGTTTAATAGTATCCTCTACTGATTTTGATATGTATTTATATTCCATATTTTGTCCTCACTCTCAATTATTATAGTATCAAAATAGATAAATTATAACAATAGATTTTACTTTTGTTTACTCTTTTTCATTTGAAATATTTTTTTCATTCCTTCTTTTAAAGATTCTATTGTTATAGGTAAATTATATCTTTTTAACATATTTAATGTATTTTTTTTATCTTCTAAATTTAATAAATATAAATCATTTTCTATAACTATACTTTGTTTACTAGTTAAATATTTTTCTTCAGAAATGTAATGGTTAGATGATAATATCTTACAAAAAGGTAAATTCATTATTTTTTGAATATTATCTTCTTCATCTGGATAAAATTCAGCATATTTTTCAATAAATAATGCTATATCATAATTTGTTAAACTGGCAAAATCAAAAATCGAAAATTCATTTCCATGTTCAATACAAAAATTTATTTTTTGGATAACTCCATTAATTTCATTTTTTTCTAATTTTTTCATTTTTTCTACATAACGAAAATATAATTTAGGAAAATATTTATTTACATCATCTTCTATTTCTTTTATTTCTTCTAAAGACATATTCAAGAAATATTCTCGTTTTGTTTTATTTGGATTAGTAATTATATCATCAATTACATTTTCTATAATTTTTTTAGATTTTTTAATCTTAGTCATTCTTTCAACGTAATAATTTATTTTTTCTTCTAAATCATTTAACACAAATGATGAATATTTTCCATCTTTCATTTTTTTAAATTTATGAAAATTTATAATTAAATCATTAGGTGATACATTATTTTTTTCTAAGTAATCAACAACTTGTGTAAAGTTAAGTAAATCACTTATTTTTTTAAAAATAAATATATAGTCATCATTTATATTTACATCTTTAGTTCTATTTACATTATTAGCATCTTTTTTTTGTTTATCAAAATGATTTTTCTCTTTTAAACTTAAATATCGCTTTTTATAAATTTCTGCATTTTCTTTTATTTCTTGAGGATTTATATTCTTATATCCTTTTTCTAATCGTTTAATATCATAACCTAATCCAACAAATAATTCGTAGGAATATTTTAATTTGTCATAATCTGGATCTTGAAATTTTTTTAATGCTTCATTATATTGCTTTAGCTGTATTTCATCAGTAATTCTTTTAGAATATTCGTTAATTTTATTCATTATTTCTTCAATAGTTAATAAATTTTCCGCTTTATTTAATAATATTTTTTTTAATGTTTCATTTGAAATTTTACTTTTTTCATCTAGTGGGTAATTTTGCACAAATATTTCATATAATTTTTTGGATAAATTAAAATTTAAAATATTTCTTTCTCTTTCATGTACTTTGTTACCATATAATTTTTCATATAACTTTCTATACTTGTTATTTGGACTTTCATATTTTAAATGACTGTCATAATAACTTTTAGCAAGAGTTCTTAAACTTGTTTTTTTGGTCTCAGTCAAATTTTCTATATCTATTCCATCTAAAAAATTTTCAACAGTTTTTCTTATATTATTATTAATAGTTCTACTTTTATAGTCATAATAATCAGTATTAGATATTGTTCTAGTAATTATTCTTCCAGATTCTTTTAATTTAATAGTAATAATACCATTTTTATCTTCTGTTGCTATAAATTTATTTGTTTGATTAATTTTTTTTATGCATTCTTTTTTATTTTCTACAATATATTTACAAGCGTACTTTAATATATCGTTTTTTTTAATTGGTTCATGTGTTGGTGATTCCCACCAATTTATAGTAACCATACGTCTATTTGATAAAAAATAAATTTCAAAACAATTTCTATAAAAATCATTATTGGCATTTTCTAAAATTTTAATAGAATTTAATAGTCCTCTATCATTCATTTTACTATCACCTACTATATCAATTATATAATTTCTAAAATTAAATGTAAATAATTAATATTTCTCTGCTTTTTTATTTTTTTAAATATTTATTCTTACCTATTCCGTTTAAATAATTACTTTTTATTATCTTTTCTCTAATTATTTTAATTTTTTCTTGAATTTCTTCTTCTTTTAAATTAAATTCTTCTTTTATTTTATTTATATAATCTTTTCCTAATTCTATATTTTCTGATATTTGTTTTAATATATATCTTTCTTCTTCTGTTAAAAAATAATAATTTTCTATAAATTCATTTTCATAAAAATCTTCATAATTATTTTTATAACTATATTCTTCATTATTATTTATCTTTTCATAATATACATTATTTTTTGTCTTTATATGATAACTATATTTTGTTAAATAAGTATATAATACTTTTCTTAAATCTTTTTTGGAAGTTATATTAATAAATAGATGTCCACATCTATTTATTAATATATCTAATATATAATCATATGCATCTGAATAATCTATTTTATAATTATAATTTTTAACATAATTTTTAGTAACTATTTCAACTATTTCTAATATTAATG
>CANQYB010000022.1 GCA_947627975.1 uncultured Bacilli bacterium
TCTTTTGTCCATCCAGGACTTATTTCCGTAGCGTTAAATGAAGGTGTTTTATCGGAAAAACTTAAAGATAATGTTCCGGTTTTAGTTACTACATTTTCTGAATTTGTATTTCCACTTATTGTTGCACTAAAGTAGGCATAAGAAATTCCTACTATTAAAATACTTATTAAACACATTGTAATTATTAATATTATATATTTTTTCTTCATTTTTTATTCCTTCTTAAGTGTATTATATAATACTACCCCCCCCAGTCAAGAAAGTGTTGATAAGTTTAATTAAAACTAGAAATTTTTGTCTATAAATTATTATAAAAAAATTATATAATATATTTGGAGAGATAATATGCCAAAAAAAAATTACAATGAATATTATAAAATAGTTAGACCTATTTTGGAAAATAAAGAATTTCAAAAAAGAAAAAATTTTCCACATCATGGAAAAATATCTGTTTATGATCATTCTTTAAAAGTATCAAAAATATCATACAATATTGCTAAAAAATTTAAATTAGATTACAAATCAGCTGCAATTGGTGGATTATTACACGACTTTTATTATAAACCATGGCAAAATGATTTAGAAAAGAAAAAGTTTTTTAAACAACATGGCTTTATTCATGCAACTGAAGCTTTAGAAAATTCAAAAAATATATTTCCTAATTTAATGAATGAAAAAGTTGAAAATATTATAAAAAGACATATGTTTCCTTTAAATATAACCCCACCAACCTTTAAAGAAAGTTGGCTTGTTAGTTTTGTTGACAAATATGTATCTTTACAAATATTTAAAGAACCTAAAAATCTTTATAAATATATTGGAATAAAATCTAAAAAAGATAAAAAAGATAAAAAAAATTAATTTTTATCTTATTTTATTGTTATATTTGAAACTACTATTTGATATTTATCTAATCTTTTAGTTACTTTTCCATAAATTAAACATATATTCCCAATTTTTAAATTGGGATAATTTTTATATATTTTGGGAAATAATATAAATTCTTTTAATGAGGATTCATCACTAGCTGTTACAAAAGCCATATTTTCATTGTTTTTTGTTTTAATAGTTTTTATACTTTCAATTAAAACAATACATTTTATATTTTTATCAAAATATTCTTTTATATTATCTAATTTTACTATTCCTTCTTGTTTGTATTTACTAGCAGGATGATTATTTATATAAAATCCATAAAGTTCTTTTTCATTATTTTTATAATTTAGAAGAACATTTTCTTCAGTATATTCCATACATGGTTTTTCTAAAAGTGATGCATCTATATCTTTTGAAAGCTCAGCATAAGTTATAGCTCTTTCTAAGTTATTAAGTAATATGTTTTGATTATAGCCAAAATCACTCAATGTATCAGCTAAAATTAAAATTTCAATTGTTTTTTTATTTACACTTTTTCCATAACACCTAGAAACGAAATCAAAAAAATCGCTAAAGTTTTTTTCTTTTCTTTGATTTATTATAGTTTTTACTGATTCTAACCCAATATTTTTGATAATAGTTAAAGGCAAAATTAAAGAATTTTCTTTAATAATATATTTATTAGTTGAAACATTAACATTAGGTTTTTTAATAATAATGTTAAACTTTTTAGCTTCATATAAATATTCTTTAGTTTTAATATCACTTGAAATAACATTGTTTAGTAAATTAGCTATAAATATTTCTTTATAATGTGCCTTTAAATAAGCCATTTGATACCCTACTAAAGCATATGAAACAGAATGAGCTTTATTAAATCCATAACTAGCAAATTTTATAATCATATTATACAATGAAGAAGCTTGTTCTTTTTTATAGCCATTATTTACTGCTGCTAAAATGAAATTTGCTCTTTCATTTTCCATAATATCAATTTTTTTCTTACTCATGGCTTTTCTTATGATATCCGCCTTAGAAAATGAATAATTACCTACTTTTTTTAATATTTCAATTATTTGTTCCTGATATACTATTATTCCATATGTCTCTTTTAATATATCTTCTAAATTAAAAGCCGGATAAATAATTTTTTCTTGACCATTTTTTCTTTTAATAAAAGTATTAATATTTTCCATTGGTCCAGGTCTAAAAAGTGCAATTGCAGCAACTAAATCATTAAAAGAAGTTACTTTCATTTTAGCCAAAAAATTAATCATGCCTTTACTTTCAAATTGAAAAATTCCTAATGTATCAGCATTTTTAAATAATTTTAAAGTTTGGGAATCATTTAAATCTATTTGATTTAAATTAATTTTTTTTGAGTATCTTTTTTCTACATCTGTTAAAATATTATTTATAATAGTTAAATTTTTTAATGCTAAAAAATCCATTTTTAAAAGACCCATTTCTTCTAAATAATCCATTGTCAAACCCGTCATTTTTACATTATTATTAATTGCTATAGGAATTAATTTATCTAATTTTTCACTGCAAATAACAACTCCCGCAGCGTGCGTTGAAATATGTCTTTTAAGTCCTTCCAACTTATTGGCAATTTTAAATAGTTTTTCTAATTTATTATTTTTAATAAATTTTAAAAAATTGGGATTTTTTAAATTATTTATAAGTTTATTTTCTTTTGGATCAATCATAGATGATAATTTATCTAAAGTTTTTAAATCAATTTCTAATACTCGCCCAACATCTCTAATAACTTGTTTTTCTTTTAAATTATTAAATGTAATAATTAATCCAACATTATCTTCGCCATATTTTTTTTTAACATATTCAATTACTAAATCACGTTTAGTATATTCAAAATCAATATCAATATCTGGCAAAGATACTCTATCTTTATTTAAAAATCTTTCAAAAACTAAATTATATTTAATTGGATCAATTTCGGTAATTCCAAGGCAATAAGAAACTAATGAACCTGCAGCACTACCACGGCCCGGACCGACTAAAATAGCATTTGACTTGGCAAATTTAACATAATCATAAACAATTAAAAAATAATCTATATACCCCATTTCATCAATAACTTTTAATTCTTTTTTCAATCTATCTAAATAAATTTTATTTAAATTATTATTAAGTCTTTTTTCTAATCCTTTTTTACATAATGAAAATAACATTTTTTTTGAATTTATATTTTTGTCATATACAGGTATATATTTTTTATCAAAATTAAATTCTAAATTAATATTTTTAGAAAATTCTATAGTAGTTTTTTTATCAAACTCTGAAATATTATTATAACTTTCTAAACTACAATCATTTTCTTTAGTTTTTAAATTTTTTTCACTTATTGTTTTTGAAGATGCTATTAAATCTAAGTAAGTTAAATATTCTATATCAGAAAATTTTAATGTTTTAATATCATTTATAAATACTATTTTATTAGTTATTAATAATGCACTTTTTTTCTCATACTCATTTTTATATGATAAATAAATATCATTTTCAAATTCATTGAAAAAATCTCTACTTTCAAAAGGTAAAACAACTATAATATTATAATTATTAATTTTTACATCACTAATACTTAAGTTTCGTTTTTGTTTTAATGTATTTAATAATAAAAGATTTTGATATCCAATATAATCTTTGGCATATAAATAAATTGGTAAATTATTTATTTGAATTTCTAAGCCAATTATTGGTTTAAAATTATTTTTTTTACATATTTTATAAAATTCTATACATCCATATAAATTTTCATCAGTAATACCAAAGCCCAAATATTTACCTTTTAGTGATTCTAAATCTTTAATTTTTATTAAGCTTTTTAATAAACTGTAATCTGTTTTTATAGAAAGAGGTATAAACATGTAAATCACCTAAAAATATTATATCATTAAAGTCATAAGTTTACAAAATTAGATTTATTTATATTTGACTAAAGGAATATAATATGTTATTATTCATAAGTAGGATTTTAAAGGAGGAAATTTATATGGCAAAAAAAATTACTGAAAAAAAACCTTTATCTGGAAATAGTAGATCACATGCTCTAAATAAAACTAAAAGACAACAAAAACCAAACCTTCAAAAGAAAACAATAAATGGAAAAAAAGTAATAATTTCTGTTAAAGAAGCGAAAAACGAAAAAAAATCAAATTAAAATCAAAGAATATTCTTTGATTTTTTTATTTTAATAAATTTATTTGTTCTTGAAAATTTGTCCTTTTACAAACAAATGATCCCGCAACTATAATATTACAACCTAATTTTTTTAAAATTTTAGAATTTTTTTCTTCAATTCCTCCATCAACTTCTATTTTATATTTATAATTATTTATTTTTTTTAAATCATTTAATTCTTCAATTTTAGGTAGTATTTCAGGCATAAATTTTTGCCCACCTTTTCCTGGATTAACACTCATTATTAAAATTAAATCTAAATCTTTTAAATAATGTTTAATTTTAGTTATTTTAGTTTCTGGATTAATTGCCATACCAACTTTTATATTTAATGATTTTAAATAATTAATAATTTCTTTTTTATTTTCCTTTATTTCACTATGAAAAGTAATATATTCAATATTTAAATTGTTAAGTTTTTTAATCCATTCAATAACATTATTGGTCATAAGGTGAACATCTAGCTTTTTACTCAATAAAGATTGTTTTAAAGTATTAATAGGATTAAAGGATTCTTGTGTAAAAATGCCATCCATTATATCAACATGCACATATGAAGCATCAGTATTGTCAATTTTTATCAAAGTTTCTAAAATAGAAAACTTACTACTAAGAAAAGAAATAGATATTTTCATTTTATTTCACCTCATTAATAAACTTAATATAATTATCATATCTACTTTGTAAAATCTTTTTATTTTTAACTTCTTTTTTTACTAAACACTCATCTTCTTTATAATGCATGCAATTTTTATAAACACAATTAATATTTTTAAATTCTCTAAAAGTATTTTTTATATCTTCTTTATTCATTTCTAATAAATCTAAAGATGAAAATCCCGGCGTATCAGCAATTAAAGAATCACAAATTTCATATAATTGTACATGTTTAGTTGTATGTACTCCCCTATTTAATGCTTCACTTATTGGTGAAGTTTTCAATTTTAAATTTGAATCAAGTTTATTTAATAATGTAGACTTCCCAGCTCCTGTTTGACCTGTTAATACTACAGTTTTATTTTTTATTATTTTTTTCAATTTTTCTATTTCATAATTAAAAATAACATTAATTCCCAAATTTTCATAATAAGTTTTATAAATTTTAATTTTCTCTAGATCCTCTTCATTTAATAAGTCACTTTTGGTAAAACAAATTATAGGATTTATTTTATTATATAATACAAATGTAATATTTTTATCTAATAAATATGATGAAAAATCTGGTTTTTTTAATGACATAACTATTATACAAATATCTACATTAGCAATTTTTGGTCTTCGCAAGCTATTTTTTCTTTCTAAAAAATCAATAATTATTTTGTTTTCTAAATCTACTTCTACTGTATCTCCTACTAAAAGATTAACATTTTTAAAATTTATTTTACCCCTTACTGGTACTTTTAAAACTATATCTGCACATTTAACAATGTAATTATTACTTTCTTTTTTTATAATTTTTCCAATCATTATTCTAAAATATCGCTTTCTTCAGATGAAGCATCACTTTCATTTTTAGTTACTTCTATTGCTATTGTTACTCTTAAAGATGCTCCAGTTACTATTTTTGAACCAGCTTGTCTGCTTTGATCTATTACTACCCCCGGTTCATAATAATCTGTTTCTTTTTTTTCAACTGTTAAACTTAAACCATATTGAGATGCAAAAGCTCTAACTTTTTCTTCAGTCCAACCTTCACTTACAAAATCGGGATATTTAGACTCTACATCGGGAATATATAATTTTACAGTATCTCCTTCTTTTAAAGTAGTATTTGCACTAGGTGATTGACGCATTACATTACCATCGGAATAATTATTAGGATTTTCTATTTCTATTTTTTCTATTACTACATTTATAGATAATGCTTCCAATTCTTCTTTAGCAATTAAATAATTTGTTCCTACATAATCTTTTAAAATCATTTTAGTATTACCTAAAGATTTATATAATGTTATTTCAGTACCTTTTTTTACTGTTCTCCCTGCCGAAGGAGAAGTTCTAGTAATTTTATTTTTAGCAATTTTTGTACTTGATTCCTCCTTAATTTCTGTTTGTATAGTAAAACCAGCTTTTGTTAATTTTTTATCGGCTTCTTTAATGGATAAACCAGTAACATCAGGAACAGTTACATTTGGTTTAGTAAACACTTTAGGTAATAAAAATATACAAACAGTTGTGACTAATATTAATCCTGTAAATATTGATGCTAATATTATAAGTAATTTATTTTGTTTTTTTAAATCATTACTTGTAATTTTTTTAGCAATAACTTCATCATTATTTTCTTCCTTCAAACTTTTCATAATTTTAGTATCATCTAAATTACCATCCTCATAAGGATATTTATATTTAGGTTCATTAATTCGTGAATCGTCTAAAACAGTTTTTAAATCTTCATGCATTTCTCTAGCATCTGTATATCTATTTTTAGGATTTTTAGCTGTTGATTTTAGTATTACATTTTCTACACTTTGAGGTAAATTAGGTAAATAAGTTCTAATACTTGGTAGTGGTTCTTTTAAATGTTTTAATGCAATTTCTACGGCATTATCTCCACTATAAGGAAGATGTCCACTTAAAAGTTCATACATTAATATTCCCATGGAATATATATCACTTTGTATAGTTGCCCCTTTTCCATTTGCTTGTTCGGGAGGCAAATAATGAACTGATCCCATTACTGAATTCGTTTGAGTAAGTTGAGTAGAATTCATAGCCATGGCAATTCCAAAATCAGTAATTTTAACCATTCCATTTTCCAAAATCATTATATTTTGTGGTTTTATATCTCTATGTATTATGTATGAATCATGAGCTTGGCTTATTCCATCTGTTATTTGAAGCATAATATCGATGACTTCATTTATTGTCAATTTGCCCCTTTTTTTTATTAAGCTCTTTAAATGTTTTCCTTCGATATATTCCATTACTATATAATATTGCCCATTATCTTCTCCAACATCATAAACTTCAACTATATTTGGATGTGATAAACTAGAAGCTGAAAGGGCTTCTCTTTGAAAACGTCTTAAAAATTTTTCATCATTTGCAAGATCGCCACGTAATATTTTTACTGCAACATTTCTATCTAGTATAGTGTCATAGGCTAAGTACACATTAGCCATCCCACCCTCACCAATAGTTTTTATAATTTGATATCTATCACTAATTTTTTGCCCCTTTGTTATCACAATTTTTCACTTCCCTCATTTTTTTCTAAATAAGCTACTGATATATTATCATTTCCACCTCTTGCATTACATTTTCGTATAATTTTTATTACTTTTTCTTCTATCTCAATATTTTCATCATTTAAAACTTTTTCTATTTGTTCTACCGTAAGCATATTTGTAACTCCATCACTGCACAAAAATATTCCAGATGCATTTAAATCTAATATATCAAAAATATCAATTTCAATATTTTCAGAAACTCCTAAAGCTTTCATTAAAACATTTTTTTTAGGATGATAAGAGGCTTCTTCTGGAGTTAAATCTCCAGAATCAACTAATAAATTAACCAATGTATGATCTTTAGTAACTTTATGTAATTTATGATGTTTTAACACAAATCCAGAAGAATCACCAATATTACCAAATATTAAAAAATCTTTGGTTAAAATTGCTAAAACTATTGTTGTACCCATTCCAGTTGAATCAGAGTGTTCTTTAGCATAATCAAATATATTTTTGTTAATTTCTGAAATATTTTCATTTAACCAATTAACAGCATCTAACTTAGTACCAATTGAACTAAGACTATTAAATCTTTTTCCAAGATGAGTTATAGCCATTGAACTTGCAACTTCGCCAGCTCGATGCCCACCCATGCCATCTGCAACCATCATTAAAACTTCATTACTAGAATTTTTAATAATACTAACACTATCTTCATTATGATCTCTTACCTTACCACAATCTGTTAAATAAAATGTTTTCATTTATCCACCTCTTTTGATCTTAACTGGCCACAAGCAGCCGAAATTTCTTTACCAAATTCTTTTCTTATTGTCACATTAATATTATTCTTTTTAAGTATATCATAAAACTTTAATATTTGCACTTTTTTACTTTTTTGATATATGGACTTTGATGTTTCATTATAAGGTATTAAATTAACATATACATTTAACCCTTTAAGTAAATTAGCAAGCTCAAACGCATTATAATCATAATCATTAATATTACATAATAATAAGTATTCAATAGTAACCCTTCTATTAGTTTTTTTTATATAATATTTTAAAGAATCCATAATTTCCTTTATAGAATATACTTTATTAATTTTCATTAATTTATTTCTAAGAGTATCATTTGAAGCATGAAGTGATATTGCTAAGTTAGCTTGAATTTCTTCGTTACTAAATTGAATTATTTTAGGTACAATTCCACAAGTTGATACAGTTATATGTCTTGCCCCAATTTCAAAAGTTTTTGAATCATTAATGTGTTTTATAAATTTTAAGACATTTTCATAATTATCAAATGGTTCACCAATTCCCATTAAAACTACACTATTAATTTTTATATTCAGTGTTATTTCTATTAAAAATAATTGTTCATTCATTTCATAAAAATTTAAATTTCTTCTTTTTTTTAATTTACCACTTTCACAAAAAGAGCATCCCATATTGCATCCTACCTGAGTTGAAATACAGACACTTTTTCCATAATTATGAATCATTAATACTGATTCGATATATTCTTTATCATCAAGTTGAAATAAAAATTTATAGGTATCAATCGACTTTTCATATTTTAAAATTTTTAAACTATTTAATTTTAAATTATTTTTTAAAAAAAATCTTAAATTTTTACTTAAATTAGACATGTTATCAAAATTATTTTCTCTTTTTTTATAAATCCAATCAAAAATTTGTAAAGCGTTATATTTCTTATATCCATTTTTTTCTAAGTAATCAATAAATTCTAAAAATGTAAAGTCAAAAAAATTTTTCAAATGTATCACCATATATATTATAACATAAGGCACATAAAAAGCAGAAATAATTCTGCTTATAAATATTCTATTATGCCGGGATTTTTTTCAATCTTATCAATTAAATCTTCAGTATCATATTTAGAAAACATATCTTCAAAAACACTATTATCTTTTAAAAATATATGTGGATAATCTATAAATAACTTTTTATAATTTGGTATTTTTAAATTTTGTAAATATTTAATATTTTCAACTATAAGTACTGGAAAATTTTCACACTTTTCTTTTAGATTCGATTCAAAATTATTTTTAATATTTTCTATTTCCTCTGAATTAAAACCAACCTCTTTTAAAAATTCCATTATTACATCGCCTTTCCAAAAATTTCATCATATTCATTATAATTGTAAGTTTGTACAATTTCTGTAATAGGTTTTGAACTATCAGTTATAATAGCATCTTTTGTAGCATTAATGTCTATTGATGAGGAAATTAGTGCTGAAACAGCAAAAGCAACATCGTTTTTAGGTTTTACACTTAAAAAATCATTTAAAAGCATATTGAATTTGTCTGGATCTACATTTAACAAGCTTTCCGTACTATATCTTAATACTGATAAAGGAATACCTTTGTCACTTAATATATCAAAAATTTTCATTATATTTAATGCTTTATATTCTTCTAAATTACTAAATTCTTCAATTTTATCACTATAATTTATTTTATTTTTTTCAAATACATCTAACACTTGTTGAACAAGACTACTATCTTTACTTTCAGTTTCTTCTTTATCAATTAAATCTTTATTTTCATTTTCTTCTTTATCTATTGTTGGAATGATTATATCTTGAAATATTGAGTCATCATTTGCAGGGACATTATCCTCTTTTTCACTACTTGATATAAAATCATCAAAAACAACGCTTTCATCAACAGAATCTTCTTTATCAAAAATAGGTTCATCTTTTTGTTTATTTATTTCATCTACATCATTAAAAATATCAGCAATTGTTGTCTTTGAATCACTTTTTTCTTCTTTTTCTTCTAATTTTTCATTGTCGCTTTTAAAAGCTTTTTTTATAGAATTTCTAAATTTAGTATCAGGAAAAACTATTTTTGCACATAAATCTCTTTTATATTTTTTTAACTCATCAAAAACTTCAATAACTTCTTCTGCTCTTTCTCTATTTGTTGCATTATCATCACTAGATAATAACAATAATTCAACTAATGGTTTTAATTTCATTTTATAATCAGAAATATCATCAGCTAATTTACTTATTTCATCATTATACTTAGTAATTAATAATTTATTTTCATCAATTAATTTTTTTAACTCAGAAATTTTTTTAATAATTTCCTCTTTTGTTTTATTATATTCATTTTCAACAGTTGTCGCTATATTTTCAGGGTTAAATGATTTAACATTTAAAGTTTTAAGAAAATCATCATACTTACTGTCATTTAATTGTTTTATCTTATCAATATAATCATTTCCATTTTCTAATATTGAAATTTTTTTCTCACAATCTTTTAATTCTAATTCATATTCTTCTAATTGTTTTTCTATAATATCTTTTTGTTTTTCTGATTCATTTTTAGTTTTATTTAATTTTACTAAAGTAGGGTTTTTCCCTTCTTGAGCAAATTCAACAATATTAACTAATGAAGTACCATTATCTTTCATTATTACACTCCTCATCTATTATGTAATAATTGTAGCATATTATATAACAAAGGTCAAAGAAAAAAATAAAAAAACATCCTAAATTTTTAGCATGTTCTTATAAAAAAATATTTGTTTTATAATTTGGACAATTTAGATAAGCTTTGTAATTTTTTTTATGTAATATTAAACTTTTTTTGATATATACGTATCCAGTACAATTTTTTAACTTTTTATCATTTTTAAGAATAGTACTTTCTTTTTTTATGTTCTTTAAACTAATTTTATTAATATTATCTGATGATTTATATTCAATATTTTTTGCCACTATTATCATTTTATTTTCTATTTTTTTATAAGGAATAATTTTTTTATATTTAAAACCTAAAAATGTAAGTAAAACAAATATAATAATTACTATTATTCCCCATATCCACATATATAAATGTTTCTTTATCATTCATTAGTTTCCTTATCAGTTTCATAATTAGAACATATTAAATATGGTTTATAATTAATTACATCATTTGAAAATTCCACAATAACTTTACCATCACATGGTGTTTTATCCTTAATATCTAATAAATCAGAAGTAGTTAAATAATTATTATCAATTAACATACTTTTAGTTATTTCAGTATTTTCTGAAATATTATTTTCGTCAAAATATTTTATAGCAGCATCAACAAATTTTTGTTCTAATTTAGCATAAGAACTATCATTTATATCTTTACTATCACTATTATCATCATCAAAATCATTAATTATTAATTTATTATCATTGTTATCTTTTATAGTATTTTTATAAAAAGCATGAACTCTGATTGAAATAATTATAAATATAATAATAAAAATTATCATAAACACTAACATTTCTCTAAAACTCCAGCCATGATTATTTTTCATAACACACTTCCTAACACCCTTAATTATAAAATTTAAAAAAGGATTTTTCAATATTAATATTAAAGATGTAAAATTTTATATTTGTAAATCGTATATACGCATATTTTAACAATCCTTGCAAATATTAATGTAACAATGGTAAAAAGGATTGGTGAAATATGGATTATAATCACTTAAAAGAAATTAGAACAAGTAAAAACTTAATTCAAGAAGATGTGGCAAAATTTTTGGGAATATCACAAGAAACTTATTCTAAATATGAAAGAAAAAGATTTGAAATTCCAATAAATCAATTAAATAAATTATCAAATGAATGGAAATATAGCATTGATTATCTTTTAGGTTTAACAAATTATAATAAATATAACAATGTATTTAAATCGATTAATAGAAATATAACTGGACAAAGACTTAAAGATTTTAGAAAACACTTTAACTTAACACAAGTAGAATTAGCAAAATTTTTAAATACTACCCAATCAACAATTAGTGCATATGAAAGTGGTAAAACATTAATATTAACCTCATTTGCGGTTCAAATAAGTAATAAGTTCAATGTATCAGTAGACTATTTATGCGGTAAAAAAACTAATATGTTTATTTAATATTTCTTTCGCTAATTAATTCATCTAATAATATTATATCCAAATTATTATTATATATTGTTTTTAATAATATTTTTACATCGCTAATATTAACATTATTTTTTATTTTAATAATATCTCCACTTTCAATATTCTTTTTAATATCAATTAAATTAGTAGAATTTAAAACTTTTGAGGGCATAACTATATATTTATTATTTTTTGTACAAAGATTATAATTATTATTAATTATACAAATATTTTTATTAATTTTTTTATTATTTAATATGCTTTCAATATCGCTAAAAGTTGTCTCATTTTGCGAATTATTTAAATATGTAACCCCTTTTTTTATATTTGAATTTATTTTAAAATAAACATTTATTTTTATATTATTACTAATAAAATAATTTGAAATTGCATTACTTTCTGAAATTATTGATACTGAATTTTTATTACTATTACCCTTTATTATAATTTTATCTTTATTATTTTCCAAATTAATTTTTGGCTTTTTTTCATCATAAACTAAGTAATTTTCACTAAAAAAACCCAGTTTATTCATATTTTCAAAACTTTTATTAACATTAACAACTATTCCATTTATTCCAGGAATAATTGTATTATTTTTAATTTGAGCATTAACACTTTCTACTTTATAATCATTTTTTACCTTATTAATTTTTTTAATCATCGGATTATTATTTTTAACTATAAGTGCAACTTTATGAGTATAATAAAAACTAAATATCATAAATAATCCTAATATAATAAATTGAATTATTTTTTTCAAATTAATCACCTATTAAAATATATGTATTAATTATAAAAATTACTTTAATTTTTATTTTTTTCAATTTTTTTATTAGATAAAAACGTTACTTTTTCTGCAATAACTTCTGTTATAATTTTTTTATTTCCATCTTTTACGTATTCTGAATTTTGCAATCTTCCCTTAATACCAACCAAATCTCCTTTATGGCAATACTCACATGTACTAGTTGCAATACAATTCCATAATATGCATCTGATAAAATCAGTTTCATATAATCCATCAGAATTTTTATAAGCTCTTTGAACAGCTATATTAATTGCTGTTCTTCTTTTATTGTTATCGTGTTCAGATACAATTGGATCTTCTGTAAGTCTTCCTACCAAAACAACTTGATTAAGCATTTTTTCCTCCTTTCTATTTAAATAATAATTAAATTAAATAATAATTACAAAACGCAAAATTTAAATTTTTAAAATAAAAAAAAATACTAAAAAGTATCTAATTAATCATAAAAATATATATATTTAAATATTTTTTTGTAAATTTTTATTTTTAGTATTATTATCGCATTAATCGATTTAATTCAACAGCATATTCCATAGGAAGTTCTTTTCTAAATTCTTCAATAAATCCCATGATTAATAATTCTTTTGCTTGTTCTTCAGGTATTCCCTTAGAATTAAGATAAAACATTTTTTCAGCGCTAACTTTAGACACTGTAGCTTCATGTTCCAATATTGAAGAGGAGTTACTAACTATATTTTTAGGATATGTATCACTTTTAGACTTACCATCAAGCAAAATTGTATCACATTTTATCTTTGCATATGAATTTTTAGCATTTTTGGTAATATGGGTCCATCCTCTATAATTACTTACACCGCCATTAGTCGCTATAGATTTACTAATAATATTACTTTTTGTATTTTTACCTATATGAATCATTTTAGCTCCCGCATCTAAAAATTGATTTTCTTTAGCATAGGCAATGGAAATAGAATTTCCTGAAGAAAAATCTCCTTTTAAAATGCAAGATGGATATTTCATTGTCACTTTACTACCTATATTACCATCTACCCACTCCATTCTTCCTCTTTCTTCAACTAATGCTCTTTTTGTAACTAAATTATAAACATCATTTGACCAATTTTGAATTGTGGAATATCTACATTTGGCATTTTGATTAACATAAATTTCTACTACACCAGCATGAAGAGAAGCTTTAGAATATGTTAAAGCAGTACATCCTTCAATATATGATAATGAAGAATTTGAATCAACAATTATAATAGTTCTTTCAAATTGACCAAGTGAAGCTGTATTTATTCTAAAATAACTTTGCAAAGGTCTTTCTAAGTGCGTATTTTTAGGAATATATATAAATGTTCCCCCACTCCATAAAGCTCCATTTAAAGCAGTATATTTATTTTCATCATATTTAACTAATTGATTAAAATATTTTTTGAATAAGTTTTCATGTTTTTTTAACGCCTCATCAGTTGACATAAAAATTATTCCCTTTTCTTCTAATTCACTTTTTTGTTTGTGATAAATAACCTCACTTTCATATTGATTTGAAACCCCGTCCAAATATTTCTTTTCGGCATCTATTACTCCTAAATCACAAAAAGTTTTTTGTATTTTTTTATCAACATTTTCCCAATTATCAGTTAATTCTCCCGACTTTTTATAATATACAATTTTGTCAAAATCAATATCTAATTTTGGCCCAAAATTTGGATTTTCAAGTTTTTTAAAGCATCTAAAACTTTTAATTCGAAAGTCAGTCATCCATTTAGGTTCATTTTTTTTCATTGATAAATTAATAATAAATTGTTCTGTTAATTTTTCTTTCATAGCAATCACTAATTTTATTATAACATTTTTAATAGTAATTGAAAATGAATTTAAAAAATGATAATATTATTATAATGGAGGTAAAAAATAATGCAAAGATTAAATGATATTAATGTTTCGTTTTTAGCTGAATTAAAAACAAATTATCATAATTTTGAAAGTCTTCAAATAATAAATAATGAATTAATATTTAAACAAAAAAAAATACCATTATATAATTTTAATCTTTATGAATTATTTAATAATTACTCTCTTTTAAAAAAAGATATAAATAAAATTTCTGATAATGATTTTTTTAATATTGTTGAATTACATATAGTATTTTTATATACAAATAATTACAAAGATTTAAAATTATTTTCTTATTATTTAGAAAATCTTTTTATATACGAAGACTATTTAATTACAGAATTACAAAATATTTTAAATAATTATATTATTCAATTCAACAAATTAGAAAATAATCACAATTTAAGTGATAAACAAAAAGAACTTTTAGATAAATATCACAAAATAAAAAATAGCAGACAAACATTAATTGATGATGCATATAAAAGATATAAAAGCTTTATTTCAGTAAATGAATCTAATGCTAGTATTGAAAGTGGCTTTGTTAATGCAATTTTTTTAATAGTTGTTGTATTATGTGTTGGAATAATTAGTGCTGTATTTATAATTTCCAAAATTTAAAAAAGAAGCTTTTTTTGGCTTCTTTTAATTTTATTTTTTAGTAAGTAATAATTTAATAGCTGTTTTAGATTCTCCATCAATTTCTATATCGCTAAATGCAGGCACTAATGTGATATCATCTCCTCCAGTTACTATAAAACTTCTAGCAATAATTATTGATTTAATTGCTTGATTTAAAGATCCTGCCCCAATAGTTTGAATTTCAACAGTTCCTTTTTCTCTAAAAATATTAGCAATTGCTCCAGCTACTTTACTAGGATTTGACTTACTTGACACTTTTAATGTTTCCATATTAATTTATTTCCTTTCTTTTATATTTAAATATATGTTTTTATAATTATTTTTATACTTGTAATTTCTATTTAATTATGATAACATACTAAAAAAATTTTAATGGTGATAAAATGATTATAAATTATATATTAATTACAATTTTAATATTAACTGGATTTGAATCAATCAATTATTTTATAAATTTTTTTATGCAAATTAAAGAATTAATTTTGTATAAAGAAATTAGTCATCAAAAATTACATTGTAAAATTTCAAATGACCATGTTGAAAATATTAAAAATTATTTAAATAATAAATATAACAAAAAAAATAATCTTGTTTATTTATTAATACCTTTTTATTATTCTATAGATTATGTAAAAATGAAAAATTTTTTAAAAAAAGAACTTGAAAACAGCAATGATAAACATATTAATCCAATAAAAAATAATAAAGGATTATATCCTTTAAAAACTTATTCTAATAAAATTATAAATGTAACTAATTATGAATATATTCCAAATACTACACAAGAAACTTTTGATAATAATTTAGAAAATGAAAAAGGATTTAAGAAAGTAAAAAGAAAAAAATAAGTATTTTTACTTATTTTTTTGTTCCCATCTTACAAAAATTCCACAAGGCATAATTAAATTGGAATTTTCTACTTTAAAGCCTAATTCATCGCCATATATTAATCCTGAATATTTTTTATTAACTGTTAAGTTTAAAATATTTTCTATCATTGTTTTATCAATATTATTACTATAAGAATTTATTAAAAATAATAAAGGATTATTTGATAAAAGTCTACTACAATCATCAACTAATGAATATAAATCTTTCTCTATATTCCAAATTTCATTTTTATTTCCTCTTCCAAATGTTGGTGGATCCATAATTATTATGTCATATTTATTATTTCTTCTTATTTCTCGCTTAACAAACTTTTTTACATCATCAACAATAAATCTGACATTTTTATTTTCAAGGTTGGAAGAACGTAAATTTTCTTTTGCCCAGTCTATCATACCTCTAGATGAATCTACATGTACAACACTAGCATTTACACTAGCACATGCAATAGTCGCTCCACCAGTATATGCAAATAGATTTAATACTTTAACTTGTCTAGTTTGTTTTTTTATTAAATTAATTAAATAATCCCAATTATAAGATTGTTCAGGAAACAATCCAGTATGTTTAAATCCCATTAATTTTAAATTAAAAGTTAAATTATTATATTTAATTTGCCATGGTTTATTTAACTTTTTATTTAAAATAGTCCAACTTCCACCTCCAGTATTACTTCTTTTATAAATTGCATCAACTTTAATATCACTATTTTCTTTTGTCCATATAGCAGAAGTTTCTGGTCTGTCAAGAATAAACCCATTCCATGATTCAATTTTTTTATAATTTCCCAAATACAATACTTTATAATCATTAAAATTTTCAATTATTTGCATAAAATCACCTAAAAAAATTATATCAAATTTAAATAAAAATAAAAATGAAAATAAATATTAAAATTAATATAAAAATAATAATTAAATACTTAAAATAAGAAATTTTATTTTTATTTTCATAATTTTTATTATTATCAATTTTATTTCTTTGACCAATTGATATGGAATACCAGGGAATATTTTCATTATTTATATTTTTAGGTAATTCTTTTTTTTTAGGTTCATCAATCTTATTATTACAAACCGGACAATATACTAATCCATTAGCTACTGGTGAATTACAATGTTTACAAAATTTCATTATTTTATCCTTATCATTTTTTTCAATGTCATATATGTAATTGGATATAAAAGTTCAATAACCCCAAGCAAAGTAAAGTAAAAACCTAAAATAGTAATTTGAGCATTTATTTTATAAAATAAATTAATACAAGTTAATAATCCAATTAATATAAATAAAACTAAATCAACAATTTTAACTATATATAATTCATCTTTTTTAGATATCATTTTATCAATTGTAATTAACTTTATAATCGCAGTAATAGATGTCCATGATAATAAAGTAATAGAAAGAACATATGTGGAATCATAATTTCTAAATGTTAAAGCTCCACAAGCGGCTAAAACACATGATATAGCACAAAGCAAAGGCTCATAATTTATATTATTTAAATCACGTTCAAAAATATATTGAAGAAATTTTAATACAGCAATAACAGTCATAATTATAAATAAAATTTGATTTATATCTTCAAATGGATTTTTTAAAATAATAAGTAAAATAACACCCATTGCCATTTCAAAAATACTTATTAATAAATTAATACAAAAATTTTTCTTTTTTAATTTCATTTATATCCACCTATTCTATAATTATGATATAAAAAAAGGGAAAAAAAGTCAATTAAAAAGAGAATTTACTCATTCTCATAATTGTAGTGTTACAATTGATGTGAAACATTTCTATATAAAAAAAGTAATTCAAGTCGTATAATTGAGTTAACAA
>CANQYB010000023.1 GCA_947627975.1 uncultured Bacilli bacterium
ATGTAATAATAGGTGAACTTAATTATGATTATGTTACTTTGGAATTAGAATTTATTGTTAATAATATAGTAAATGGCGACATTATAGCTAACCTTATAGCTAATTATCAAAATGGTGGATATGGTTTATTTTTGTATCAAGGACAATTGGTTTTCCAACCTTATGTTGGAGGGTATAAAACTAATTTAGTACCAATTACCTCTAATACTAAATATCATGTAGTAGCAACATACGACGGATTTGATTCAAAATTATATATAAATGGAAAAGAACAAAAACCAAGTTTACATATTACAAATACACGGACACCAGTTGGAAAACCAGGGAATAAAACTAATTTAGCTTTAGGATGTAATCCTGATGGATCTAAGTGTAGCAATGAATATTTTAATGGAATAATATCCAATGTAAAAGTATATAGTAGAGCATTAAATGCTGATGAAGTATTAAAAAATTATAATGCTTTACAAAATTAAATTACTTTTACAGTAATTTTTTTTATGTCAAAAAATATGTAAATATATTATAAAAAATATTGCTAAAAATTTTAATTTATAATAATGTAAAATTAAGAAAGTAGGAAGATTATGGTAGAAGAAAAAAGACCAAGCAAAGGAAAAACAGTTGCAATTATAATTTTAGTAATATTATTAATTGGTAGTCTTAGCTATATAGCTTATGATTTATATTTTTATAAATATTTTAAAAAAGAAGTTAAAGTAGTAGAAAAAAAGAAGGAAACAAAAACAGAATTAAAAGAAGTAGAACTTAAAGATAATACAATAAAGAAGCAAGTTCTTAAAAACTTAGAACAAATTACAAATATAGATATGTATGATAGAAATTATGCTTATTCTGGTGGAATTATTTTTGATAAAGAAAAAGTATTATCAAAAGATATTCCTGAGTCTTTTAAATTATATTCAGCTATAATTAGTGATAACTTAAATTTTGAACCATTGGATATAAAATGTAATAATGGTGATTGTAAAATTACTAATAATGAAATTACAGAATTTCAAAAATCTAAATTGTCTATAGATGGAGGAAGAAAATTTAAAATTAGTGATATAGAAAAAAATATAAAAGAAGTTTATGGCACTGAATTTAAATACAATAATGAGTTATCAAGCGGAAATAATTGTCCATTGATTCCAGTTGCAACTGATGAATTTCTTTATACAAATGAATCATGTGGAGATGCTGGATTTGATCGTATAGAAAAATATGTTTATAATGTTACAATTAAAGAAAACAAAGTGTATGTTTATGTAGCTGTCGGTTTTATTTCTTTTCCATTACAAAATGATGGTATGGAAGAAGTAAAGGTAAATTTTTACACAAATTTAGAAAAAGAAGAATATCTTGAAAATACGGAAGATTTTAAAATAAATGAAAATAATTATCAAGAGTTTTCAAAATATAAAATAACTTTTGAGAAAAATAATCAAGGAGATTATATATTTAAAGAATCAGTTAGAATAGAAAAATAATAGAAAGTAGGAAGATTTGTGATAGAAGAAAAAAGAAAAAGCAAAGGAAAAACAATTGCAATTATAATTTTAGTAATATTATTAATTGGTAGCCTTAGCTATATAGCTTATGATTTATATTTTTATAAATATTTTAAAAAAGAAGTTAAAGTAGTAGAAAAAAAGAAGGAAACAAAAACAGAATTAAAAGAAGTAGAACTTAAAGATAATACTGTTAAAAGACAAATTGAAAATAATTTATCTATATTGATAGAGAGAAATAATTTTTATGAAGGAGATTATGATAAAGATTATTTTGGTTCAGGACTTATATTTAATACAAAAGATAAAATTACTATTAACGATATTAATAATTCCTATATGTTATATTCAGTTATAAATCATCTAGTATTAGATTCAAGATATGAAGAAATTGAGGAAAATAACAAAGTAGTAACAAAAATATTGAAAACTGATGTTGATAATAAAATAAAAGAAGTATATGGAGATAATTTTGAATTAGATAATATAAAATGTGAAGAATGTTGCCCAGGAAATATTCAATTAAAAAATAATTATTATGAGTTTGAAAATCAATGTGGAGGTACTGGATATTCTTATACTTCACCTTACACTTATAAAATTACGACAAAAAATAACTTTATATATGCCTATGTTGCTGTTGCATATAATTATTTTAACGATGGTTTAAATTCTAATGGAACAACATATTTGGATTCAAAAATATATAAAAATTTAGAAAAAGAAGAGTATAGTGGAAATACAGATGATTTTAAAATAAATGAAGATAATTATCAAGAATTTTCAAAATATAAAATAACTTTTGAAAAAACTGATGAAGGAGATTATATATTTAAAGAATCAGTTAGAATAGAAAAATAATAGAAAGTAGGTAAATTATGATAGAAGAAAAAAAGGGTGGAAAAGGTAAAACAATTGCAATAGTAATACTTACACTATTACTTATTGGCAGTTTAGGTTATATAGCCTATGATTTATATTTTTATAAATATTTTAAAAAAGAAGTGAAAGTAGAAGAAAAAAAAGAAACTAAAAAAGAAAAAGTAGAAGAAATTGATATAAATGATTCTAAAACTATTGATAAATTAAAATTAATTATTCCTCATAATGATTCAGGAAAAGATGCTTATCAAAGTATTAAAGTTACTTACAAAGATATTTCTAATGATGCCATATTAAGTTCTGTTGGGCAATTAATTTATAATTATCCTCAAAATTATAGTATTTATGGAAGACAAGGAACAACTTCAAATAAAGGAGATTGTATAGAAGGTTCACCAATAGAAAATGTTAACAATACTTATCATTGTTACATTAAAGATGGTGGAGAAAATGATTTTTATGCATATAAAAAAGAAACTATTTCTGAAATTGTAAAAAGCATATTTGGAAATATAAATTATACTGATGCTGATATTAATATTTATAAATATTATGGATCATGTTCATATAAAAATAATATATATTTTTGCAACTATGGTGGTGGGGATACAGGATGTAATGATGTATCCAAAATAAGTGAATTTACTAAAGCCACTAAGAAAGAAGATGAAATATATTTATACGAAAAATATATTTTATATACATCTGAGGAAATTGATAATGGTGATAGTTTAACATGTAAGACTAATATTTATAAATATGGAGATAAAACAAAACAAATTGGTCAAAACAAAGATTATAGTATAAGTGATTTTGTTACACAAGATAATATTGAAACTAAACCTCAAATATTTAAAGATTATTATGATATAGCAGTAACATATAAACATACTTTTAAAGATGATGGAAATGGAAATTATATTTGGATAAGCACAGAACCAATAAATTAAAATAAATTACTGATATTTCAGGAATTTTATTTTGCCAAAAATAATATAATTATAAATTGACTTTTAAGTTAAATTTATATATAATTTAGTTGAAAAAACGTTAAAGGACATAATTTAATCATCTCTTATATAAAGTGATTTTGGAAAAAGTGAAAACCAAATTATAATATGATTAAATTCCTACCTTGAAAGTAAAATAGAAAACTATTTTCGGATAATTCCGTTATCAATAATTAAGTTAAAAAAAGGATGGTACCGTGCATTGCACTCCTTTACCACTCCTTTTTTATTTTAGAAAGTGGGTAATTTATGAAAAATAAGGAAATTACATCAAGAGATGATGATTTTGCATCTTGGTATACAGACATTTGTAAAAAAGCAGATTTAGTTGATTATAGTAATGTAAAGGGAAGTATGATAATAAGACCTTATGGTTATGCCATTTGGGAAAATATGCAAAAAATTTTAGATAAAATGTTTAAAGAAACAGGACATGAAAATATCCAAATGCCTATGTTTATACCAGAATCTTTACTTAATGTAGAAAAAAAACATGTTGAAGGGTTTGCACCTGAAGTAGCTTGGGTTACTTATGGTGGTGAAAATAAATTAGATGAAAGAATGTGTATTAGACCAACTAGTGAAACATTGTTTTGTGAACATTATAAAAAAATTATAAAATCATATCGTGATCTTCCAAAACTTTATAATCAATGGTGTACAATAGTAAGATGGGAAAAAACTACTAGGCCTTTTCTTAGAAGTAGGGAAATTTTATGGCAAGAAGGTCATACAATGCATGCTACTAAAAAAGAAGCTATTGATGAGACATTGCGAATGCTTAAAATCTATGAAAGATTTCAAAAAGAATATTTAGCATTACCGGTTATTACTGGCAGAAAAACAGAAAAAGAAAAATTTGCTGGTGCAGAGGCAACTTATACTCTTGAGGCAATGATGTATGATGGAGTGGCTTTACAAAATGGAACAAGTCATTATTTTGGTCAAAATTTTGCTAAAGCTTTTGGAATAGAATTTTTAAATAAAGAAAATAAATTGGAAACACCTTATCAAACATCTTGGGGAGTAGCTACAAGAATGATTGGAGCAGTAATAATGACTCATAGTGATGATTTAGGGCTTGTTTTACCACCTTTAATTGCTCCAACTCAAGTAATATTTATTCCTATTGGTAATGAAAATTTAGTAAACCCAGTTATTGATGAACTTTCTAAAAATTTAAAAGACAAAAATATTAGTTATAAAATTGATAACTCAAATAAAACTCCTGGTTTTAAATTTGCTGAAGCTGAAGTTAAAGGTTATCCAATAAGAGTAGAAATTGGAGCAAGAGATTTAGAAAAAAATATAATAACTATTGTTAGAAGAGATACTTTAGAAAAAATACAAGTTTCTAAAAATGATGTTATTAATGAAATCGAAACAATTTTAGAAAAGATGCAAATAGATATGTATCATAAAGCCTTAAAAAGACGTGATAGTATGATTTATAATGCCCATACAATTTCGGAATTTGAAAAATATGCAAAAATGCCAGGATTTATTAAAACAAATTGGTGTAATAATACAGAATGTGAAGATTATATAAAAGAAAAATATGGTTTATCATCAAGATGTATTATTGATGAAAAAGCTGATGGCGTTTGTCCTTTTTGTAAAAGTCCTGCAACTAATAAAATATATTGGGGAAAACAATATTAGAAAGGATTATTATGAATAGCGACGAAGAAATTCAAAGAAGAATAATTTTAGTTGGTGATTATGTAAAAGAAACATCATCATCTACTAGAGAAACTGCTAAATATTTTACAGAAAATTATTTTCCTATAAGTAATGCAACAGTTAGTAATTATTTAAAAAAATATATGAAATTATCTCGAAATAACAAATTAAAAATAATGGAAATAATTGATGAAAATAAACCTAAAACTATTAAAGATGAAAATATAAGAACAAGAGTATTAAAAGTTTATGATTTAATCAAATTGGGTTTTACAATAGAAGAAATATCTTTAAATCTAAATGTTGATTATTGGAGTATTTATTATGATATTTATAAAAGATTAAAAATGCTTGATGAAAATAAATACAATGAAATAAAAGAAATATTAAAAAATCGTAGTGAAGAAAATTTAAAACCAAAAAAATTTAAATAAAAATTAATTTTAAAAATTGGTTTTTTATTTATAAATATATATTTGTGATATAATAATTTATAGGACGGTGAAAAAATATGAAAGATGATAACGAGAAATTGAATGTAAAAAAAATTAATGAAACAGTTGCTCTTTCAAATAAAATTTTAAAAATAATATATGCACTTGCGATTATTACTTTAATTTTTATTGGAATTTTAGTAATTAGGCAAACAAAAATTTTAAATATAATTTCTACTCTTTTAAGTGTTTGTCTCCCTGTATTTATTGGTTTTATTTTAGCTTGGTTATTTAATCCTATAGTTACTAATTTAGAAAAAAAGGGGATTAATAGATTATTTAGTACTATAGTTATTTTTATTATTTTTATTTGTTTATTATGTTTAGTAATACTTACTATCATTCCTTCAATTGCTGAACAATTTAAAGATTTTTTAAATAGTATTCCTAGTTTATATAGTGATATAAAAAGATTTATAATTCATTTATTTGAAAATATTAATAATATTGATGGCATAAATTTAAAAGATATTCAATCACATATAATTGGGGCAGTACAAAAATTTACAATTAGTTTTACTAAAAATTTACCTTCTACTATTATAAATATTTTTTCATCTTTAATATCTGGGATTGGAATTTTTTTAGTAAGTTTAATTATAGGATTTTATATGTTATGTAATTTTTCTTCTATAAAAAAACATATTTTTAATCTATTACCAGAAAAACATTACTATGAAATAAGAAATTTATTTCATAAAATATCATCTACATTATATAGTTTTTTAAAAGGAGTATTAATTGACGCTACATTAATTTTTATAATTTGCAGTGTTGTTTTTACAATTTTAGGTTTAAAATCACCAATGCTTTTTGCATTATTTTGTGCAATAACTAATGTAATTCCTTATATTGGACCATATATTGGAGCAATACCAGCAGTAATAGTAGCTTTATCACAATCAACACCTTTGGGAATTTCTATTGGAGTTGCCATATTTATAATTCAATTTATTGAGGGAAATATAATTAATCCTATTGTAATGAGTAAACAAATTAAACTTCATCCTGTTTATATAATTATTGGTTTATTAATATTTGGTCATTTTTTTGGAATTGTTGGTATGATTATATCTACACCAATACTTGCTCTTTTAAAAATACTTTTTGAATTTTTTTCAAATAAAGTAGGGACTTTAAAAATCAATGATAAAGATATTTTAAGTAAACCAAAATCAATAATTATAGGAAGAAAGAAAAAAAATAATGAAAAATAATTTTAAAATATATTTAATTTCTGGTAAAGCTCATAGTGGTAAAAGTAGTATATCGAAATTTATTAAAAATTATTATGAAGAAAATAATAAAAAGTTTATTATTACAGAATATTCAAAATATATTAAATTATTTGCTAAGGAATTTTATAATTGGGATTTTAATAATGAAAATAAACCAAGAACATTTCTACAAAATTTAGGTCTATTTATTCGAAAAGATTTAAATATGCCCCATTTTTTTATTAATAGAATGTTAGAAGATCTAAAAATTTATGAAAAATTTTTAGATGGTATTATTATTTCTGATGTACGTTATAAAGATGAAATTGCCATTATTAAAAAAAATTATAATAATGTAATTTCTATAAATGTTAAAAGTCCATTTGAACAAAGTACCTTGAATGAAAAAGAAAAAAATCATGAATCAGAACATGATTTAGATAATTATCAAGATTTTGATTATGTAATAGTTAATAATAAGGATATAAAGTATTTAAAAGATAGTATAGCAAAAATTGTAAAGGAGTAAAAAATGAATTTAAAAGATTTATATATAGAATTTTTCAAAAGTAAAAACCATAAGCAAATACCATCATCACCAGTTGTTCCGGAAAATGATCCATCAGTTTTATTTAATACAGCGGGAATGCAACCTTTAATTCCTTATTTGATGGGAGAACCTCATCCATATGGAAAAAGATTATGTGATTATCAAAAATGTATAAGAACTAATGATTTAGATAACATAGGAGATTCTTATCATCATACTTTTTTTGAAATGCTTGGTAACTGGTCATTAGGTGATTATTTTAAAAAAGAATCAATAACATGGAGTTTTGAGTTTTTAACTAAAATATTAAAAATTCCTCAAGAAAGATTAGCAGTGACAGTATTTGCTGGAAATGAATATATAAAAGAAGATACTGAATCTATAAGTATTTGGAAATCTCTTGGTATAAAAGATTCAAGAATAAAAAAAACAAAAGATGATAATTTTTGGATTGCCGGTGAAGTTGGGCCATGTGGGCCAGATACAGAAATTTTTTATTTTCGAAGTAATGATAAAATACCTGATGAATTTGATTTAAATGATGATAGATGGGTTGAAATTTGGAATAATGTTTTTATGGAGTATAATAAAATATCAGAAAAAAAGTACGTTGAATTGCCAAATAAAAATGTGGATACTGGTATGGGGGTTGAAAGAACTACAGCAATATTGGAAGGTGTAAATGATAATTATGCCTCATCATTATGGAAAGATGTCATAAAAAAAATAGAAGAGATATCTAATAAAAAATATTTACAAAATGAAAAATCTATGAGAATTATTGCTGATCATATTCGAACTGCTGTTTTTATTTCAGCAGATAATTCACTCATTAAACCTTCAAATACCGATCAAGGATATATCTTAAGAAGATTAATAAGAAGAGCAATAAGACATGCTAAAATGTTAGATATAGATATAAATTCTAATTTCATGGAAGAAATTGCTTTAGTAATAATTGCTAAATATGAAAATTATTATGATGAATTAAAACAAAATAAAGAGATTGTTTTAGAAGTTTTAGAAACAGAAAAAAGAAAATTTAATAAAACATTAGAAAAAGGTTTAAGAGAATTAGATAAATTATGTAATAATATTTCTAATAATAAAATTGATGCTGCAAATGCTTTTAAATTATATGATACATTTGGTTTTCCTATTGAACTTACTATAGAAATTGCTAAAGAAAAAAATATTGAGGTTGATACCAAGGGATTTTATGAAAAATTTAAAGAACATCAAGAAAAATCTCGATTAGCATCTTCTCAAAAATTTAAAGGTGGGCTTGCTTCTACAGGAGAAATGGAAATAAAGTATCATACAGCTACTCATTTACTAAATGCGGCTTTAAAACAAATAATATCTAAAGATGTTCACCAAAAGGGAAGTAATATAACTTCACAGAGAATGAGATTTGACTTTTCTTGTGATCATAAACTAAGTGATGATGAAAAAAAACAAGTTGAAGAATTAGTTAACAAATGGATTTTATTAGAAATTCCAGTAACAAAAGAAAAAATGCCTAAAGAACAAGCTATAAAATCCGGAGCTGAATGTATGTTTATAGAAAAATATCCCGATATTGTAACAGTATATTCAATTGGCGATATATCTCATGAACTATGTGGAGGGCCTCATGTTAAAAATACAAAAGAATTAGGAACATTTAAGATAATAAAAGAAGAAGCATCATCATCTGGCGTAAGAAGAATAAAAGCAATTTTAAAATAATACAAAAAAATGTCAATGATGAACTTTTTTTTTGTATTTATTTAATAATAATGGTAAAATTAATATAGGGTGAAAAGTAATGAGAAAAAAAAATATATTACTAGTAATTTTTATTATTTTAATTATTTTAATTGTTAGTACAACATTATATTTTACTGTTTCTTATGCTTTTTTTAAAAAAGATATAAATGCATCACAAACTGAAATATTTAACACTGGAACTTTTAATATTAATTATTCTATGGGTAGTTCAGTTAATATAAATAACTCTTATCCTATGAGTGATAGAGCGGGAAATGCAACTGATGCTAATACAATAACTATTACAAATACAGGTAACTATTATGCATGTTATGCTTTAACATTAACGGATAATAATACTTCAAATACATTAAAAAAGACGCAAATGAGATATTCGTTAAATAAAGCTGTTAGAGATTATGACGATGATGCTTCAACTATATCTTTGCAATTAGGCGGAGTTGCTCCTGGACAAAAAGTTATATTAAATTTTCGTACATGGATTAAAGATAGTGAAACAACATCAACTGCAACAAGTAAAGGATACAGTGGAGTTTTAAATGTTACATCAGAAAGTTGTACATATTCTTTGGGAAATAAATTATCTAAAAATAATATAATAACCTCAGCAACAGGTAATGGCTTACATCAAATAGAAACAGAAAATGGTATGTCTTATTATTTTTTAGGTTATGTAACTAATAATTATGTTAATATTGATGAACTTTTATGGAGAGTAGTTAGAATAAATGAAGATGGTACAATAAGGTTAATATTAAATGAAGAAATTGATACTTTAGGATACTCTTCTAAAAGTACTGGTATTGAAAAATATAATAATAGTCAAGTTGGAGATGCTCTTAATCTAGAATATGATTGGATTATTTCTGATGATTATGATTCGAAAGTTTCTTATTCGTCGTTTTGTGATGAATACAATGTTGCTCCAACAACATCTAGCTATAAAAATATTGCTAAATATTTTGGTAATTACAAACCAACTTTAAATTGTCAAAATCCTTTATCTTATAAAATTGGTTTATTATCTTATGATGAGGTTTATTTAGCTGGAGGTACTTATAGTTCTTCAACTAATAGTAATTATTTATTAGAAGGTGGGGAAACATGGACTATGTCTCCATCAGATAGTGGAAAAACATGGTTATTAGAAAATGGAAATTTACAATCTATTAGTAATTCCACTATAAAGTCAGTTAGACCAGTAATATCATTAAATCCTAATGTAGAAGTTATTAGTGGAGATGGCAGTAAAACATCACCATTTACAATTAAGTAATTAAGAGTTTATTAAACTCTTTTTTTAATGTATAATAACATTTGGTGGTAAAAATGAAATTTAAAATAATAACTCTTGGTTGTAAAGTCAATATTTATGAAAGTGAAATGATAAAACAAAAATTTTTGGAAAATAATTTTATTTATACAACTAATAATGATGCTGATATAACTGTTATTAATACTTGTTCAGTTACTAATAATGCAGATAGTAAAAGTAGAAAATTAATTCGTAAAGAAAAAAATAATAATAAAAATACAATATTAGTTGTTTGTGGTTGTATGGCTCAAAATCACCAAAATATTGATTATGATATTGATATTGACATTTTAATTGGTAATAAAGATAAATCAAAAATTGTCGAAATAGTAAAAACATATTTAGAAAATAAAAATAAATATAAAAAATTTTACGATGTTAAAAATATTGAATTTGAAAATATGGAAGTTTCTAAATTTCAAAATAAAACAAGAGGTTTTGTAAAAATACAAGATGGTTGTAATAATTTTTGTTCTTATTGTATAATTCCTTTTTTAAGAGGTAATAATCGTTCAAAAGATTATGATCAAGCTTTAAAAGAAATTAAGACATTGACTGAAAATAATCATAAGGAAATAATATTAACTGGAATACATACTGGTAATTATCACAGCAAAGAACATGACTTAGCAGATTTAATGGAAGAATCATGTAAAATATCTAAGTTAAAAAGAATAAGAATTTCCTCAATTGAAGTATTAGAGTTAAATGAACATTTTTTAAAAATTTTAAAAGAAAATAGTAAAATTTGTGATCATTTACATATTCCACTTCAAAGCGGATCAAATAAAATTCTTGATCTTATGAACAGAAGATATAATAAAGAAAAATATATCGAAATTATTAATAAAATAAGAAAAATAAGACCTAATATAAATATTACTACGGATGTAATTGTTGGATTTCCTAACGAAACTGATGAAGATTTCAATGAAACATTAGAATTTTGTGAAAAAATTGGTTTTTCTAAAATTCATGTATTTCCTTTTTCTAAACGTGATAAAACTAAAGCAGCATCTATGGAACAAATAAATGATAAAATAAAAAAAGAAAGGGTAGATAAGTTAATAAAATTATCTAATTATCTAGAAAATAAATACTATCAGAAATTTTTAAATCAAAGATTAGATATTTTAATTGAAGAAGTTAATGATGATTTTTCTATTGGTCTTTCTTCTAATTATATAAGAGTTAAAGTAAGAAAAAAATTAGAAAAAAATAAAATTTATAATGTTACATTGACAAAAATTGACAATTTAAATGTGTATGGTAGTTTATAATTATTGAAGGAATTTTTAATTTTAAGTAAAATAAAAATAGGAGTGATTACTTATGGTTTATATAAAAAATTTTACTTATAGTATTCCATACTTCGGTACAGGAAATATCAAAACTGATATAAAAAAAATAGCTAGTAATTTAAAAATTCAAAAGCAAAAAAATATTAAAAATTTATATTTATTAATGTTTGGTAATTACAGTATTGATGTTTATAGTAAAACTTCTTATAAGAATCCAGAAGTAAGTATAAGTGACTTAATCAAAAATGAAAATTATAGCTATTTAGATAATTTTATAAATCAAATTATGAAAAATTATCCAAATACAGTAGAAGTTTTAAGTAATAACTTAGAACTTTTGAAAAATGCTAAGGCATTAAATGATTTAAAAACTTTGGAAGAAGTTTATTTAAGAACATTAGCAGATATCAAAGATTTAACAAATCAAACGTTTGTGTTAGATCCCTTAGGTGGTGAATAAAGTGAAATGTATAAAATGCCAAAATAATATAAAAAGTGATTATAAATTTTGTCCAAAATGTGGTAATTCTCTTATTAAAAACAAAGTTGAACCAATAATAATTATTCTTTTTATAATTTGTTATTTTTTACTCGTTTATAATTTTTATTTAGTAAATATAAAAATTCCCTTGATTAAAAAAAATTGTCCTAATTCTAGTATTAATTATAATACTAATCGCGCTATTTAAACTAGCGTTTTTTTTAATTTACAATTATAATATTATTAGGTGAAAAAGATGAAATTAATTGGCAAAGTAAGAAATATAATATTTGATGGTGAAAACGGCTATAAAGTCGGTCTTTTTCGTGTTAAAGAAATAGATGAAGATGAAAAGTATTTAAATAAGACAATTACTTTTACTGGTTATTTTAATAATTTAAATGAAATAGATAAGTACGAAATGATTGGTAACTTTAAAAATCATAATAAATTTGGAAAGCAATTTGTTGTTGAAAGTTATCAAAAAATTAAACCAACAACTAAAGATGGCGTAATTGAATTTTTATCAAGTTCATTAATTAAAGGTAGTGGGGAAAAAACAGCTATAAAAATTGTTTCTATTTTGGGTGAAAATGCGATTGATAAAATTAAAGAAAATTATCAAAATCTTTTAATCGTTCCAGGAATTAGTGAAGAAAAAGCATTAAAAATTTATAATTCAATTAAAATTTATGATGATAGTGACGATTTATTAATATATCTTAAAAATTTAGGTTTTACTATAAAAGAATCTTTAAAACTTATTTCCAAGTATAAAGAAAATATAAAAGCAATTGTTGATGGAAATATATATGAATTAGTTTCCTATATAGATTTTAATAGATTAGATCAAATCTTTTTAAAAAATCACAGTAAGGATTCAGAGTTAAGGATATTAGCTTGCATTTTAGAATTATTTAAAATTTTACAAGATAGTACGGGAGATACCTATTTTTATATTGATTTTTTATATGAAAAAATGTTTCAAAAATTTAAAATTAATATAACTTTTGAACAATTTTCATCTTATTTGAAAAAATTGGATGAAAATAAAAAAATTGTAATTGATAATGATAAATATTCTAGTTATGATATATATTTTTATGAAAAAAATATTGCTCTTTATTTATCAAAAATTAATCAAAATGCCAAAAAGCAAATAAATAATATTTCGGACACTATTTCAAGTTTAGAAAATATTTTAAATTTAAAATATAATGAAGAACAAAAACAAGCTATTATAAGCTCTTTAAAAGAAAATATTTCTATAATAACTGGTGGACCTGGAACTGGTAAAACTACAATAATTAATGGTATAGTAAAATCATACATAACAATTAATCATTTGGATAATTTTGAAATTTTAAATAATATAGCTTTACTTGCTCCAACGGGAAGAGCAGCTAAAAGAATGAGTTTTTCAACAAATTTGCCAGCATCAACAATTCATAGATTTTTAAAATGGAATAAAGAAAAAAATGAATTTGGCGTAAATAAATTTAATAAATGTTCTCAAAAATTATTAATAATTGATGAGCTTTCAATGGTTGATACTTATCTTATGTATTCACTACTTGATGGAATAAATAGTGATTGTCAAATCATATTTGTTGGAGATGAAAATCAATTACCTTCAGTAAGCTGTGGTAATGTGTTAAAAGATTTGATAGATAGTAATATATTTAATCATGTAAAATTAGAGACAATTTATCGGCAAAAAAATAATTCTTATATCCCTTATTTAGCAAAGGAAATACGTCTAAAACAAATTAGTGATTTTACGAAAATGAGAGACGATTATAATTATTTAGAAGTTAATTCTAATAACCTTTTAAATACTATAAAAAAAATTTGTGAATCTTCTTTAAAAAAGAATCTTAATGAAAAAAATATTCAGGTATTAATTCCAATGTATAAAGGAATTAATGGAATAGATAATGTAAATATAATGTTGCAAAATTTATTTAATAAAAAAAGTGAATTAAAAAAAGAATATAAGTATAATGATACAATTTTTAGAGAAAATGACAAAGTATTACAACTTATCAATAATCCTGATTGTAATGTTTTTAATGGAGATATGGGATATATTTTGGAAATTTATGACAAAAATAAAGACAATTTTGTTTTGAGTGTAAACTTTGATGGAAATGTTGTAGATTATAAAAAAAGTGATTTAGCAACAATTAAACATGCTTATGCAATAACTATTCATAAATCACAGGGAAGTGAATTTGATCATGTTATACTTCCAATTATTACTAGTTATAAAAGAATGTTATATAATAAATTAATTTATACAGGGGTATCCAGAGCTAAAAAATCCCTAATTATATTAGGAGAAAAAGATATTTTTATTAATTCAATTAATAACGATTATAGTAAAAATCGAAATACTAATTTACAAAAATTATTATGTAATAATAACTAAAAAATAGGGCATAATAATATTGTAGAGGAGATGAGAGTTTATGAAAATAAAAACATCATTACTTATGATGGGACTTGGTACAGCAGTTGGAGCTGCAAGTTGTGCTTATATAATGTCAAGTAATAAAACTAAAAATAAAGCTAATCAAGTAATTAATAATGCTTTAGATAATGTAAACAATAAAATGAAAATGAAAAAGAATTAATTTTTAATAAATTTATTTATATAAAAACATACTAAAATTATTTTGGTATGTTTTTTTAATATATAATGTTTGCATTTTTTTAATAACTGTGATAATATATTTTATTAAAAAAGTGGGTGATTGAAATTGACTTATCAAAAAGCATTAAAAATTTTAAATTTAAATGCTAATTTGAATTAAAATCTGCTCGTCGAAAATTAGCTAAAAAATATCATCCAGATTTATTAAATAATATTAGTGATGATGATAAAAAGATATTTGAAGAACAAATGAAAGTGATTAATGAGGCTTATTACACACTAAAAAATGGTAATTATTTACAAAATGACTATAGTGAAAATTCTAATGTATATAATAATTTTTATTATAATGAACCAATTATTATAAAAAATGTTGATAAGTATGTTAAAGATATATTGGAACATGATGTTTATTTCCATAAATATCCAGATGAAATTATACAATTAATTTATTTATGCGAAGATACTTTTAGTTCCTATAGTACATTTTGGGATTTAAATCAAATGGAACATAATATTAATAAGTATAATCATAGTTTAGTTGATGAAATAAAAACATACTATAATACTTTGAAAAAAACTTATTTTAAAATTTTTAATTTAGGTAATCATTTAAATTTTAACATTGATGTTTCTTTATTGCTATCTCAATTACTAAAAAAATTAGATGATATAAGAGATAGATAATATAAAAGATTAATAGATGAGGAAATAAGAGAATACACTTTATATCCTTATTACCAAGATGAAATTATACAAAAAGAAATTTTAAAAATTAAAAATGATTTATTCGAGTATATAATAATGGATTCTAATAATTCAAAATCTTATATTACAAATATGAAAAGTAAAATAAATTTGTTGATGGAGAATTATTCTAAAAATATTATTTTATATAATAAGATTTTAAACAAAATAAATGATAATGAACCTTTACCATTTAAAGGAATACAAGCTCAATTTATAAAAAATTTAGCTTTAAATTTAAAAAATAGATTAATTGATGATAATATTATTTTTATGGAAAAATATTATAAAATTTTCCTTATATATAATATTTATGATGAAAAATTAATAAATTATTTGTGGAATAAAATTATTGATCAATTTCATATTATTTTGAAAGATTATAATATAGTGACTAATAAAGATGAACTTCAGAAAGTTATTATGTTACAGAACAATATTTTTTTAATTTTTCAAAAAGTAATTACAAAACAAGTGGATGTTAATAAATTATTAGAATTGACGAATATCATTTTACAAGAACAAGAATTCAAAATTGAAAAAGTAGAAGGTATAACAAAAAAATTGTGTAATATTGTGTAATAC
>CANQYB010000024.1 GCA_947627975.1 uncultured Bacilli bacterium
TTAAAAATTGCTTTTAAAGCGGTTAATCCTAAAAAAACTGATCCTTTTATTGTAGATATTGTTATTATTTGCGCAACTGTATTAGTAATGTGTCCTTGGATGAGTTTTTTAGCAACTATTTTATATAATGGTATTATTGATGTTTTAATGAATGGTGGATCATTAAAGTATTTATTAATTAATTTTATCCCTTTTTGGTTAGAAAAAGTTGTTTTAAATTTTCCTTTTGCTTTAATATCCCAATTATTTATTATTCAACCAATAACAAAAATTATATTTAAAAAAATATGTAAATAAATGTATTTAAATATGCATTTTTTTTTGAGAAAAATGTCAAATAATTTTCTTTTTTGTATGAATTTATTACTTGTTGTAAAATCCCTTCGTAAAATTCATTTAAGTTATCCACAAAACCTTGACAGGGGGGGGTAGTAGTATTATATAATAACTCTAAGAAAGGAGAAGAAATATGAAAAAGAAATTTGCTTTAGCTAGCTTAATGTTTGCATTTATTATGTGTATAATGCCAAATGTATATGCTTATGATGAAAATGCAATTACAACTGGAGCTGATTTGCAATCTTGTGTAGGCGAAAAATCTATTTGTACTTTGGGTGAAAATATAACTGACTTAACTACATTTATTAAGATAGAAAAAGATGTTACAATAAATTTGAACGGGCATACTCTTTATCGCTCTAATGGCACTGTGATTTATGTCAATGGCTCTTCCGCAAACTTAACCATCAAAGACAGTGCTGGAAATGGTTTGATTGACTCTGGTGGCTCTTCAACAGTATTTGCGGACAATGGCGCAACACTGACTATCGATAGTAATGTCAAGATTAACAATACTGGCAATACAAAAGAAAGTGTAGCAGTCGTTTCTAACATTTCTACAACTTTAACTATCAACAATGGGGCAACTATTACTGCGACGAATATTGCTGTTCAAGCTGGACGAACTGGAGAACAGGGTTGTAAAGCGGTTATCAACGGTGGAACTATTAGTGGAGGGAACTTTGGTATAACTGTCTTTGGTAATAATTCTAGCCTTGAGGTTAAGGGCGGAAATATTTCCAGTACAAACGGTAATGCTATCTCTGGTAATGGTTCAGAAACTGTTAATTCTACCATTACTATTTCTGGTGGCAATCTTTCTAGTCCCAATAATGCGGTAATCTATAATCCACAATCTGGTACTCTAACCATGACTGGTGGAACTTTAAATGGTGTGGCTGGCATCGTTGCTCGTCAAGGTACTATTGATATTAAAGGCGGAACTATCAAAGCTAGTGGCGAAGGCGTTTTTGGAGTAGGAGATGTAGAGGTTGAGTTGCCTGGTGGCACTGCTCTTATCGTTGATAATACAGAAGATGGTTATCCTAGTACAGCCAAGGCTACTATTTCTGGTCCTGTTACAATTAATGCTACAAATGAAAATCCTATTTTAGCTTATGGTGATGAAAATAATGAAGATAACTCAATTGTAGTTAATGTGGGTGTTAAATTTACTGGAACTGATCCAAAAGATGTATATCTTGCTAAAGGATTAATAGTAGATGAAAATGGAAAAGTAGTAGATTCAAGTTCTTTAAAACCTGGAAATAATCCTAAAAATCCAAATACATCAGATTCAATTATTTATTCAGTAATTGCAATTATAATTTCAACTTTAGGATTAACATTTGTTTTAAGAAAATTACATAATAATTAAAATATTTAACTGCTGATTTTTAGCAGTTTTTATTTGGCAAAAATTGCATTTAAAAAAAACAAACAAACGTTTGACTTTTTCTTTTGGTTTATTATATAATAAAACTGGTGATTAAATTGGAATTACAAGAAAAATTAAAAATTTTAGCTGATGGGGCTAAATATGATGCTTCATGTTCTTCAAGTGGAAGTAAAAGAGTTAGTAATAAAGGCTTTGGAAATACTTCTATTTCGGGAATTTGTCATTCTTTTTCATCAGATGGAAGGTGTATTTCTCTTTTAAAAATATTAATGACTAACTGTTGTATTTTTGATTGTAAGTATTGTATTAATAGAAAAAGTAATGATATTAAAAGAGCTATTTTTACACCGGAAGAAATTTGTAAAATAACAATTAATTTCTATCGTCGTAATTATATTGAAGGACTATTTTTAAGCTCCGGTATTATCAAAAGCCCCGACTATACCATGAACTTAATGATAGAAACTATTAATTTATTACGCCATAAGTATCATTTTGGTGGTTATATTCATGCTAAAGCTATACCTGGTTCATCAGAGTATCTTTTAAAAAAATTAGGATTATTAGTTGATAGATTAAGTGCTAATATTGAGTTGCCATCAGAAGCTAGTTTAAAACTTTTAGCACCAAATAAAGAAAGTTCTAAAGTGAGTAAAATTATGAATTTTGTTAATACTAATAAAAGTAAAAAATTTGTTCCAGCAGGCCAAAGCACTCAAATGATTATTGGTGCAACTAAAGAAAATGATTTTGACATACTTAAAAAAAGTGAATCTATGTATAATCAATATAAATTAAAAAGAGTATTTTACTCAGCTTATGTACCTGTTAATAATGATAAGTTACTTCCCAGTATTAAAATTCCACCCCTAGTTCGAGAAAATCGATTATATCAGGCTGACTGGTTACTTCGATTTTATAATTTTAAAGTTAAAGATATCTTAAATGAAAATAATCCTAATTTTAATTTACTTATTGATCCAAAGGCCGATTGGGCCTTAAGACATATGGACGAATTTCCTAAAGAAATTAATACTAGTTCATATAATGATTTATTAAAAATTCCCGGGGTCGGTATTACTTCTGCTAAAAGAATAATTAAAGCTCGTAAACTTTTTAAACTAAATTTTAATGATTTAAAAAGAATGGGAATTGTATTAAAAAGAGCAAAATACTTTATTACTTGTAATGGTAAATATTTTATAGATTCAAGTTTTTTTAAATATTCTTTTATTGAAAAAAATTTAGTTTTAGGAGATAGAAAAATGACTAATAAAAAAATAGAACAACTTGCCTTATTCAATGAATAAAAACAATAGTGTTTATTTATACGATTATAGTTTTTTAAATCTTCTAAACTTGATAAAAAAACTTGTACAAATAAATGTGGTTCCATATGATATTAAAAACAAAGATTATCAAACTAATTTATTTGAAGATAAAATTTATTTAAAAATAGATGAAGATGAAAAAGTAATTAAAGATATAATAAGTAAATTAGGAACTAATATTTTTAATACTATTTATAAAATATATTTATCAAATGATAAATACAAAGAAATAACCATTTATTATTTTTTTGTCTATAGTTTAAAATATAAAAATAAAGTATTTTACATGCGAAATTTAAAAAGTATCAATAAAGCTTTAAAAATATCTAAATATGTAGGTAATGAAGTACATAAATTTAAAGGATTTTTAAGATTTAAAGAGTTAGAAAATAAAGTATTATATGCCAAGATGGCTCCAGAAAATAATATTATTTTATTTTTAGCAAAACATTTTAAAAATCGTTTAAAAAATGAATATTGGATAATTCATGATGTAAAAAGAAAAATTCTTAGTATTTATGATAAAAAAAATTATTATTTTGTAAATGCTGATGATTTTAAATTATCAACAAATATTTTAAGTAAAGATGAAGAAGATATTCAGAATTTATGGAAAATGTTTTATAAAACTATTTCTATTAAGGAAAGAAAAAATGATCGTTGTAGAATGAATTTTATGCCCAAAAAATATTGGAAATATATTATAGAAGTGAGTGATGAAGATGAAAAAGATAATTAGTGATAAAATTTTAAGAGATAAAATGAGTTTAGCAGTTGATACTTTATGTAATACTGTTAAAACCACATTGGGCCCAAAAGGTAGTAATGTAATAATTGATCATTCTTCATTTACTCCTTTTATTACCAATGATGGTGTAACTATTGCAAGTAATATTGAAAGTGATGATGAAGTAGTCAATACAATTTTACAATTAGCAAAAGAATCGTCAATTAAAACTAATGAAACAGTAGGGGATGGAACAACAACTACTTTAGTTTTACTACAAGCTATTTATCACTTAGGATTAAACTGCTTGAAAGAAGGATTAAATCCCATAATATTAAAAAAAGAATTAAATGAAACTTTATTAAAAATAATTTCTAAAATTAAGAAAAAAAGTCATTTTCCCAACATGGAAGAATTAATTAATATTGCTAGTATTTCGGCTAATTCTAAAGAAATTGGTGAAATTGTTGGTAGTGCTTATTTAAAAGTTAAAAATAAAAATGCTATTTCGATTAAAGAAAGTGGTGAACAAAATACTAAAGTTATTTTTCAAAAAGGTTACATATTAGATTCCATTTTAGCATCCGAATATTTGTTAAAAGAAAAAAAAGAAATAGATATAAAAAATGCTTGTATTTTAACTACTAATAATTATTTAAATGAAATAGAGGAAATTGGAATTATAATAAATTATTTAATAGATAATAAAAAAGATCTTATAATATTTGCAGATGATTACAGCAATACTTTTGTAAATGAAATAATATCTATTAATTTACAAAATAATTTAAATATATATTTATTAAAAACACCAGAATTTGGTAAAAACAAGTATATTGTTTTAAATGATATTTCTTTAATTACAAATTCGCAAATTATAGAAAATAACTTTAAAATAGAAGATTTAGGAATAGCAAATAATGTAATAATTAATAAAGATAAAATAATAATTTCTTTTGAAAATAATAAAAATATAAAAGAAAAAATAAAGGATATAAATGAAAATGATTTTAAAAGAAATGATGATTTTGATAAAAGTTTTTATGAAAAACGCTTGGCAATGTTAAATAGTGGTTTAATAGAAATAATGGTTAGTGCTCAAACTGAGACTGAATGTCGCGAAAAAAAGATGAGATTTGATGATGCTTTGTGGGCAATTTCAGTTGCTAGTAATGGAATATTACCAGGAAGTGGTTTAATATTATATCAAATTGCTGATGATATAAAAATAAAATCTAATGGTGATAAAATATTTAAAGAAGCTTTAAAATATCCTTTTAAACAAATAATGAATAATTCTGGTTTAGAAAGTGAAGCAATTATAAAAGAAATTAAAAAATTTAATTATCAAAAAATTTATAATATAAATAATAATACTTTTGAAGATGTTAATAATACTAGCGTTTTAGATCCAACAGATGTTTTGATTAATTCCTTAAATAATGCAACATCTATTGCTAGTATGTTACTTACTACCACTAGTATTGTAATAAATGAATATAAGAATGATATAAATAAAATAAATGACTACAATGAATTATAAAATTATTATTTTAAAATTTTTTTAATATTGTAAGATTATTTAAAAATTGAAAAATTATTGTTATAATGTAAACATAAAAGGAGATAGTTATGTTAAATGCTGTAAAAAGAGTAACAATAGTTTTAATAGGAGTTATTTTACAATTTAGTTTTGCTATTTTGATAAGATTATTTTTTTATAAATATTTAGGAATTATATCACTATTTTATAGTATTATGAGTATTTTAATAGTTTTGGGTATTTTAAAGGAAAGTACTAGACTTTCTAATGATATTCCTTGGATAATATTAATTTTAATATTTCCAATTTTTGGAACACTTCTTTTAATTACTTTAGGTAAAAATTATTCTAAAAATAAACTGTTAAAAAATATATTTAAATATGAAAATAAATATAATAAATTACTAGTTCAAGATAAAAAAATAAAAAAAGAAATTGATGATAAAAACCAAGATAATATTAAATATTTGTTAAATAGAACAAGCTATTTTGTGAGTACTAATAATGATATTACATATTATAATTTTGGTGAAAAATTTTATCCCGAATTATTAAAAGAACTAAAAAAAGCTGAAAAATTTATTTTTATGGAATATTTTATTATAAAACAAGGAATAATGTGGAATGGTATTTTAGAGATTTTAAAAGAAAAAGCACTACAAGGTGTTGATGTTAGAATATTATATGATGATATGGGAAGTATAGCGATGCTTTCTACTAATTATTCAAAAGAACTGAAAAAATTTGGTATAAAATGTATTTCTTTTAACAAATTAAGTCCTTTTAGAGGTATATTTATGAATAATCGTGACCATAGAAAAATGACAATTATAGATGGGAAAGTTGCATTTTCTGGAGGAGTTAATTTAAGTGATGAGTATATAAATATTGACAGTAAGTTAGGAATTTGGAAAGATAATGGTATTAAAATTGTAGGTGATGCAATTTGGAATTTAACTGTAATGTTTTTAACTTTATGGAATGCAAATATAAATGAGGATAAAGATATTACAAAATTTAAATATAATTTTAATAAAAGTAAAAAAAATATGGGATATGTTATTCCCTATGGAGTTGCCCCACTACATAAAGATTTAATTGGAGAAGATGTCTATATTAATATGATTAATAGTGCCAAAACTTATTTATACATAATGACACCATATTTAATTATTGATACGGATATGCTTAACTCACTTTGTAGAGCATCAAAAAGAGGAGTAGATGTTAGAATAATTGTGCCAGGGATTCCAGATAAAAAAATTGTCTATACCCAAACAACATCATTTTTTAAAACATTACATAATAGTGGAGTAAAAATCTATAAATATACAAAGGGATTTGTTCATTCAAAAGTTTTTATATCAGATGATATAAAAGCAGTAGTAGGAACAATAAATATGGATTATAGAAGTTTATATCTACATTTTGAAAATGGTATTTATATTGAAAATAATAAAGTTATAAAAGATATATATAAAGATTTTAAAAATACTTTTAATGATTGTAAGAAATTAAATGATAATGATATAAAAACAGGTTTTTTAAAATCTTTATGGCAAGCAATTTTACGATTATTTGCTCCATTATTTTAAAATTAGATTTATAACAATAGAAAATTTAAAATTTTAATTTATTATAGTTTTTTAAATATAAAAAAAACTCTTTTATATACGAGTTTAAATTTTATTAAATAAAAGTCTATTTTTTATTTTAGTGTGTTTCATAAATTATCTTTTCTAAATCATGTGATTAATATTAATTTAGTTTAAATTATTAATTATAACTTTAATTTTGCTTTTTTAAATCAATTATTGCAGTTTTTTTTAATACTTTATTTTCATTTTCTAAACTTGCTCTATTATTAATTATTATACATTTTCTCAATAATTCTTTTTTATCTATTTTTAACGTTTTATTTGTTTGAAAATTATATATTGCCAAAAATTGATAATAAGAAGATAGAGGTTCTACATTTAAATTTTTTGTAAATTTTATTTTTTCATTAGTAAAGATTTCTATATAAGTATCATTTACATTATTATATTTACAAATTAAATAATAAGAATTATCATTATTAGGAATTTCTACAACATATAAATTAAATACATCATATTTCACAGGTTTACCTCCTTAAAATGTATTTTATCATATTTATATTCTAAAATAAATAATAGTTAAAAATTAAAAATTATGTTATAATAAATTCGTGATGATAAAAGAGTAAAAAGGGAATATCAATTTAGGAGGACATTGTAAAAAAACAAAAATTACTAAAATATAAAAAAAATTTAGAAGAAAAAGATAGTCCTCTTGCTCTAGACATTGAAAATATTCTCATGTTGCAAGATGTACTTTTCTAGATTTTGATTGTATTTGATTGTAAATTTAAAGAAGGAAAAACTTTAACAAGGAGTATTTAAATGGAAAAAGGTAAATTAATTGTTATTGAGGGAGCTTGTGATGGGATTGGCAAAACAACTCAATACGAAATGTTATGTAAACATTTAAAAAGTGATGGTTTAGAAATTTCTAATCATCATTTTCCATCTTATGGAACATATCAAGGAGCTGCAGTGGAAAAATATTTAAAAGGAGAATATGGAAAACCAAATGAATTATCTCCTTATTTTGTAAATAGTTTATATGCTAATGATAGAGGTATAACTTGGTATACTAAGTTAAAAAAATTATATGAACAGGGGAAAATTGTTTTGTTAGATAGATATACTACATCTAGTCTTATTTATCAATCTGCTCTTATTGATGATATAGAACAAAAGAAAAAATTTATAGATTATGTTATAGATTTTGAATACAATAAAATTGGAATAAAAAAGCCAGATAATGTTATTTTTTTGTATGCTCCATTTAATTTGGTTACCCAAATACGAAATTTAAGAAAGCAAAATGAAGGTATAACTAATGATATACATGAAAGTAATTTAGATTTTATGAAAAAAGTTTATGATAGTGCTATGTTTGTTGCAGATTATTTATCTTGGAATAAAGTTAAATGTAATGATGGTGATAAAATGAGATCAATTAATGATATTCATGAAGAAATATATAGCTTAGTTAATAAAAAATAATATTAAAACGAGTAATTTCTAAATATTCAAAAACTTTAAGGAGATTTATGTCAAAAGAAAAAAATGTAATAAATTTTTATGTTTTGTGTAATAGATTAAAAAACGTTATTAGGACCGGTTGGAAACTTTGGAATGTTCAACGAGAAAGAATTGAAAGTGTTGCTGAACATATCTTTGGAGTTCAAATGTTAGCTATTGCTATGAAATCAGAATATCAATATGACGTGGACATTATGAAAGTTATATATATGTTAGCAGTTCATGAGCTTGGAGAGACTATTATTGGAGATTTAACATTGTTTCAAGTATCACAAGAAGAAAAAGAAAAATTAGAACATGAAGCTGTTCATAAAATATTAAGTGGTTTATTAGACGGTAATCAAATTGAAGAATTATTTATAGAATTTGATTATCATAATACTAAAGAAGCAATATTTGCCTATCAATGTGATAAATTAGAATGTGATTTACAAAGTAAATTATATGATGAAGAAGGATGCGTTGATTTAAATAAACAAGAAGACAATGCTATAATAAATGATGCAAAAGTTCAAAAATTAATTAAAACTGGTTCTTCTTGGGCAACTATGTGGCTTAAATTTGGGCAAAAAGCCTATCCATATGATAAAAATTTTAAAGTGGTTTCAAATTATGTTATAAATCATAGGATTAGCAATAATAAGAAATTATGATTAAATTATTTAATCTTAAAAAAAGTACAATTTTATATTAAAATTATATTGGTGGTATTATGAGAATAGGTATAAATATTGAAAATTTTTTATTAAATTTTAATGAAATATTATTAAATGATTATATTAACGATAAACTTTATAAGGACTTATTTTCAAAACTGGGTGATATTAAATGACATTAAAAGAAATGAGGAATGTTTTTGATTTACTTGATAATGAATGGGATTTAGGAAAAACAATATCGAAATCGCGAGGAAAGATTTGCGCTTGGGTTTATTTATTTGAAATATTGGAAGAATCAGAAATTGTTATTATGGAAAAAGAAAATAATAAAGTTATAGGTATTTGTGGTTATGCAAAGTGGAATTCTAAAAAAGGTTTAATTAAAAAGAGATTTTATACTTTATTAAAAAAATTATTAATTCACAGCCCATTTATAAATAATAAGAAAGCACTAATAAAATATAATGAAGATTATGATTATACACCCAAAGAATTGAAAAATTACTTTGATGGTGAAATTTCAATTCTTATTGTTGATGAAAGGTTTAGAGGGAAAGGCGTTGGGAAGAAATTATTGTTAAAAATTTTGAAAATTGCGAAAAATGATAATATGAAAAATTTGCAAATTTTAACTGATCAATCATGTAATTTTAAGTTTTATGAAAAATTAAATTGTACAAAAATATATGAAAAAATTATTCCAGAAGGAGAACCAGACAAATTAGGTAATGTAAAAAGTGATATAGGGTATATTTATGAAAAAAAGTTAAATGATATAGAGTATGAAAATAAATAGTACCTCTAATTTTTCTTTAAAAATTTTTTAATTTTTGGCAATACAATAAGTAAGACTTTTAATGTAAATATTTTATTTTAGGCATTTTTATATTAGAAAAAATTTAGTTTCTTTTGTTTTCTATTTATATTTTTCATTCTAAAATTTATTATTTAAAGAAAAAGAATATTAATCTTCTTTTATATTGCAAACTTATTTGGAACATTTGGTAAAATATTTAAAATATTCTACATTTTTAAATCTTTATCAAACACTCTTTTTTTAAGCATAAACACTAAAAATATCAACTTCTTTTGAAATTGATAAAATTAGTTTAAAATATATAATTTAAATTATAAACATTTTGATATAAATAAATAAATAATTAAATTAATCTTATACAAGGAAGTTTCCATTAAATAATACAAAATTAAATAATCCTGCAATAACTGAAATTATTTTTGCTGAAGATATAAAAACTTTAATTTTTAATTGTTTCTTCATAAAAATTCCTCCTTTTGATTCACAGTTTGTTTTAATTGAAGGATTTGAACCTTCTTTTCCTTGTACGGAAACAAATGCAACATTACTATAATTAAAATCTATATTATAGTTTTTTTCATTTATTCCTTGTATAAAACTAATTTATAAAATTATTATATAATATTTTTTATATATTATCAATTTTGTAAAAACTTAAAATATATTATAATTTAAATATATTAAATATTTATTGGAAGTAATGTTTATAAATATTAAAATTTCTCAAAAAATTTTAATAAGGAAGTAACAAATAAAAAAAATTTTAAATATTTAGTTTGTAGATAGAAAGACAAAAAATTATATTAAAATTGAGAAATAAAAATATGCTGTAACATTTTACATTTGAATGTAAAATATTACTTAAAGTATATAATTTCCAACAACCTAGTGGAATTAAAAAGTAAAAATAAATAATTTCCTTTCATTTTTATCATTAAACAAAAAACTTTTGTGGTAAAAAAAATCATCTCTATTTAGAGATGAAATTTGAATATCCAAAAAGCTTAGACGGATTATATATATTACATTTTTCCTTTATAATAATATAATTTTTTTACTAATGGAGAATATTTAACTAGTGATAAATCTTTATTGAAACTTTTTGCAAATTCTTTACAAAGCATCATACTTATATAAGTTAAATAATAATCATTTATTATATTGTCATCATATTTCTTTTTAATACTTATTATGGTTCTGCACTGCTCTTGTAATATTTTCTTATAATATTTATCTAATTCAGTATCATTATCAAAAAATATAAAATTGTTATCATATTCAAAATTTAAATTACTTCTTCCATGACAAAAATCATATTTATCATGTACTATAGGAATAAGTAGCCCCGCCTCTGTCAAAGTAGATTCTAAGAAATGTGTTGCTGAATTAGTCTCATATCCGCCTAATATTTCATAAACTTTAGACTGACCAAAAAATGTTGGAAGAAAAGGTAACAATATATCTAAATTTTCTAAAAAAGAATTTATTTCTTGTGGTTTAATTAAATCTTTATCGCTTTCATCATATCCAATTAATAATTCATATAAAGAATTTGTTCTTATACTATATTGTGGGACAGTTCTTAAAATATCTTCTACAATATTTAAGTCATCACAGTAATACATTAATGTAATTGTCATAGGTATAAGAGTTGATGATAAAGATATAAAACTTTTTTCCTCATCTTCAACATTATAATTAATATTTGTAACTCCTTTTAATTTGTTTTTTGAGAATAAATATTTATTTAAATCATTATTAAATGCCGTTGTCACTCCATAATTGTTACCACTATAACTACAAGATATTATATTTTTAAAACCTTTTAAGTTTCTATAAAGCGTGTCTCTAGGAGTAATAGCTTCACAAACTATATTATTTTTTTTACTAAGTACTTTAGATAAATAATTACTAACGACGCTAGAACCTCCAACACCACTTACAAGTGTAGGTTCTTTTATATTTGACAAAATTTCTTTAATCTCTCCTAAATTAGTTTTAGAAAGTGAATTAAAAACTCTTTCTTCAAGCTTATTAAAATTTTCATACATATTTTCTTTATACATAATATCCCTCCTTAAATTTATAATATCACTTAAGTAGGAAATATATGGTCAACTTAAAATTTTTCTTTTGTTAATTCTATTTTTCTAATTCTTTTTAAATCAAAATGTCTCATGTCACATCTAAGTTCGCAAAATGCTGAACAATACCAATCATTATTAAATAAAAACATTTCTTTTGGATTTATTAATCTTTCAAGTTCTCCTTTACCATAAGAATAATATAATATTTTTACTTTTCTTCTTTCTTTTATTGCTCTAGCAAAAATGTTATACTTATTTAGATTTTCATCCATTAATCTAAGTTCTCTTTTTTCATTTTTGCTACCTATATAAACTCCCATAATTTTATCTTTCAACAAATTTAATTTTTCTTTATCTTCTTTATTAGTAGTCAAATTTATAAATTTATCTATTAATTGATAGTCTTCTTTTACAAATTTTCTTTTTGGTAATCTTATTGATTGATTTAATACGTATCCGCCATATGGACCCATTATAGTATCTATATAAATTCCAGCCTTTTCAATTTCATCTTTATAAACTCTAACCATTCTAGGAGATACTTCCAGTTTCTCTGCTAATTCTTTAATACTATATTTTCTTCCTTTACTTAAATATTCAAGCATTGTAAGAACATTACTTATTTTAGACATATGTACCTCCTAATAGTGATTTATATTATAACATTTTATTCAATATTTTCGATATTTTTTTGTACTTTATTGTAAAAAGTTTCACAATAAACTATGATGTTAACAACCAAAAGCACCTAATTACAGAAATTTCAGTATAATTTTAACAAGAATATCAAAACAGACTAAAGGGATATTTTTAGAATTACAATAATAAATTGGAAATTATGAATTTAATGAAATACATAGAATATGGTTGGTGAGTCGTATTAATGAAACAAATTTCAATAATTATATATTAAATTTCCAAATAAAAGTAATTTAGTTAAACTATTAGTTTATTTGTGGTATAACAAAAAAAGGAGGTTTTAAAATGTTTGTACCTATAGTACCATATGTGCCACAACACTACTGTAGAGAATAAAAATATCATATATAGTGATACAATCTTACCACTTAAGAATGTTGGTAGTAATCTTAAAGTTACAAGTATTTCAAATGTTGAAGAGTTTTCTTTAGAAAACTGTTTAAAAAAGATTTTTGAGGCAAATCCTAATGTTGTATTCAATACTATTCAATATTCAAAGAGTGATAAAAAGGTTTATTTTTATACTAATAAAGAAATATCTAAAAAGGCTTGGGAAGATAGTAAAGTTAATACGTATAAACCGTTAACTTCGAAGTCTGAAATATTAGAAGAAATCAATAAAATTTTGCTTATTGAAAAAACAAAGATGAAAATTGTATTTCATTGTATGACATAGCGAATTTAATGGAAAAATCACGTGATGATTATAATAAAATTAAGGAAAGTTATGAAGATCGTTGTAATTTTATGATAGAATCTAGATTTGAAAGTGTTGCTAATTTGATAATTTATGATTTTAATTATTATGAAAAAGAATTAATCATAGGGTTTAGATATGGTAGTGATTATGGTAAAATTACTTTTTCTAAAAGAAATGGAGATTTATATATTTCCAAATCTGAATCATATTGGGATAAAGATGTTTTTGCTGTTTTAAATGTTGAATTATCAGAACTTTATGATGATTTTATAAATTTTTCATCTCGTAAAAATGAAGTAAGATTTGGATTAAGAGCAGTTAATTCTAATTTTCTTGTTGATATAAGTTTTTATGGTGTAGATATTTTTGTTGAATCATCAACTAATCTATATAAGAAAGATTTTAATTTATCTTCAAATAGTTCTAGTGGTACTTATATATATGATTGTAATTCAAGTGTTGTAATAAATGCTTGTCAAGGTAGGGAAAACGAGATTTTTGAAAGAATTTTCGTAAAAATTAGTGATTGTCCTAAATGGAGTCAACCTATTTTATATAAAATTAGACAAAATCAATTAGCAGAAGAACAAAGAGTTGCTGATGAGCAAAGATATAGAGAAATGAAACAGCAAAATAGAGAAATGAAAAAACAAAAAATATTAGAATTTAAAAGAAAAATATTTCCATTTTTAAAAAAGTAAAGCAAATTGTAAATAAAAAACATCTTTGAGTAATAGGTTGTCAATATGTATGTTGATAATTTAATATTTTAAAAGTGCTACGATCAAATTATCGTAGTCCTTTTCTTCTAAATGAAAATCCATTTCTTTTTCTTTAGTAGTATATTTTGAATGTAGTGAATATCATTGTCATGATATAGATTTGTCATTGAAGAGATAGTCGAGTGATTACACAATTTTTCTTACTATGATGATTAATGATTTTTATAACATATTTTTAATTTGAACTATTTAAAGTTAAAAAGTTTTTAGTTAATTTTATATTGTCATTTGGAATAATCTTATTAAAAAATATTTATTTATTGTAATTATCTAAAGAAATTTCTTTGCAATGAGGATCTTCATATTCTTCTATATCGTTATTTAAAAAAAAATCTTTCATAATATCATTATTATTTTTTAAAGAATTACAACCTATTTCATGACCATTTAAAGATTTTGAAAAAATGTAATAACCATGCGGTAAACATCTATTATTAAAATTGTAATTTTGATACAAATATCCATTAGTTGGATCAAATAAAATCCAATTATTATTTAAGTATAATTCTAAGAATATATGGCCTATAATGTGCTTTGCTTTAACATTATTTTCTTTTACATCTTTAATCCAGTTTATATGAGCACTTTGAACATAAATAGTTGGTATTCCTTTTAATCTTAAAATAGGTGCTAAAGCTGTTCCGATATCACTACAACCAGACCAAAGTTTATCTTTAAAAATTTCTTCACTAGTTCGGACAAATTTTAAAACTTTATTTTCGGTGTCTTGCATTATATTAGATTTAAATAATTTATATAGGTAAACTAAATCATCAATTGTAGTGATTTTATCTATTTTGCTAGCAAAATCTTTTAAATTTGGACCAACTTTATTTTGACCATTGTTTATTAATAAAGAATTTAAATTATTTCGATCAACTGTTTCTATCATACTTTTCTCCATAACAATAATTTGGTAGTAATAGTAGTAATACTACTAACTAATATAATTATACTACATATTTTACATTTTGAAATAATTTAAATATGCACGTTATCATTATTTTTTAATTAAAACCATTTTTGATTATTCTCTAAAATATTAATCTATAAGTTCTGATAAATGATTTTTATTTCTAATATCCATATGAATAGTAGGAAATCTTTTTTTTTATAACCTATAATAGTTCATTATTAGAAATCATCTAACATTTGATTAACAATTTTTTCTTAAAAAAAACTAATATTTCTGTTAGCATTTATTACTCTCGAAATAAATTAGTTCGAGTTTCCTATCATATTGGAGCGAATGATAAGAGGATTTTAAACCATTTATCAAAATTAAATAAATATCTAATAAAAATTCAATGACAATATAGGAATTTATTGGTATTTATTGTATAATTATATCAACAGATAGCAGCAAAGGAGGTCTTATGTTAGAAAATACATTGCCAAGCATTGAGGATATAGAGAAAAGATTGGAGGAAAATTCAGAATGAACATAAATATTAATAAGGTAAAAATTTTTGTAACTATCCCACCAGAAAATGTAGAAGAAGTTAGAAAAGCTGTATGTGAAGTTGGAGCAGGTGTAATTGGAGATTATACTTATTGCACTTCTTCAACCAAATCAATAGGTACTTTTATGCCCAATGATAATGCGAATCCATACATTGGTGAAAACAATAAACTAGAATTCGTGGAAGAGGAAAAATTAGAGTTTGTTTGTGATATTGATCAAGTTAGAAAAGTAATATCTAAATTAAGGGAAGTACTTCCATATGAAGAGCCAGCAATAGATATTGTACCATTAATAGATGAAAATTACTTTAAATAATTGATAAAAATTATTAAAATATGACCACTTTAATTGATTTTGTCAATTTACAAGCGCGTTTTTATTTTGACAAAAAAATAAACAAAAGAAAACTCACACGAGAGGTGTGAGTAATTATCACAATGGAGCGATTGTGGAAGATATCTACAACTTTCACTTATAAACGATTTATAAAATAATTAAATATTATTCAAAACT
>CANQYB010000025.1 GCA_947627975.1 uncultured Bacilli bacterium
AAAATAAATGAATATATTAAAAATACATTAAAGTTAAAATCAACTGAATTACAAAGATATATGTTAGATAAAAATGCCATAAATAATGATATTAATAATTATACTAGCCAAAAAGATATGTTCAATGTGTTTGAACTTTTATTTAATAAAAAAATATTAAATAAAGAACTATGTAATTTAGCTATAGAAATTTTATATAATCAACATATAGACAATCAAATAATAAGATATATTTATAAACCTATAAAGTATGCCCATAAAACAGGTTCATTAGATTATTTAAATCATGATGTTGGTGTAATGAATATTAATGAAAAATTATTTTATATCGGAGTTTCTGTATATAAGTCAAATAAAAAAGAAGGAAATAAAAAGTTAGTAGGAATTATTGGGAAAATAATTTATGAATATCTAAAAAAGAAGTTGGTTTAGTTTTATATGCCTTGTAAAAAAACTAAAAATATTTGGTTATAACCTATATCAAATTAAACAATTAATTTTTTTGATTATTTAATAAGAATTGAGTATATTATGTTATAATATTTTTAGGTGATATTATGCTTGATTTTAATAAAATAAAATATAACCGAATATCTTTTGAAGACACTAATAATAAAATTAATACTTTAATAGTTAAGTTGAAAGAATGTTCAAATTATAACCAGTTTTTAGAAATTTGTAAAAAAATAATTTTTATTCAAAATCATATTGAAGAAATGTATGATTATATAGATATAAGGAATATGAGAAATTTAAATGATGAATTTTTTAAAAAAGAAATGGTTTATTGGAATGAATATAAACCTAAATTTGACGTTTTGTTTGTACCATTTTATAAAATAATAATTAAATCAAAATATAAAGAAAAATTAAGTAAAGTAATGCCACCAAACTTTTTTTGTACAATAGAATTTCAAATGAAAATTACATCAGAAGATATAATAGAATTACAACAAAAAGAAAATCAATTAAAAACTTGTTATAGAAAGCTAAATAAAAGTAAAATAATGTTTGATGGTGAAAAACAAACTATCGGTAAGATAGCTGGTTATTTTTCTAATAAAGATAGAGATATAAGAAAAAAAGCTCATGATGCTATTAATGATTATTATTATTCTAAACAAAAAGATTATGATAATATAATTTATGAACTAGTTAATGTTAGAAATGAACAAGCAAAAAGATTAGGATTTAAAAATTATGTTACTTATAGTTTATATAAACATCGAAGATTTGGCTATGATTATAAAAATATAAATCAATTTAGATCTAATATAATTAAATATATTATGCCATTATGTGATAAAATAACTACTTGGCAAAAGAAAGAACTTGGAATTAATGAATTAAAATACTATGATACTATTTATTTTTCAGAAATGCCAAAATTACTATTCAAAGGTGAAAAATTATTAAGTGAAATATCTAATACTTTTAGCGATATTGATGTTGAATTAGGAACTTTTTATAAAAATATGTTGACACATGGTTATATAGATTTAATTCATAGAGATGATAAAGTTAATTTTGCCATAACAAATTACTTAGTAGAAACTGGCTTACCAGTAATAACAGGTAATTTTAAAAATAACTATTTAGATATATCTACTATAACTCACGAAGTTGGACATGCTTTTCAAAAATATTGTTCAAGCTTTTTAGATAAAAAATATATTGTATCATCATTACTTAAATATCCAACTATGGAAATAGCTGAAATGTTTTCCTGTGCTATGGAATTAATAGCAATAGATTATTTAAGAAATTTATTTAATACTAATGATTATAAAAAATTTTCTATTTCTAAATTATATGATCTTATTAATAAAATGCCTTACATATGTTTAGTTGATGAATTTCAAGAAAAAATTTATTCTAAAGAAAATTTAAAAGTAGCTGATATTAGAAAAATATGGTTAAATTTAGTAAAAAAATACAATCTTGAAAAATCTAATTCAGGCCATATTAATTTGGATGAAGGAGGATATTTTTACAGACAATCGCATATTTATTTAGATCCGTTTTACTATATTGATTATGCACTTTCTTATTTTGGTGCGATTACTTTATGGACTTCTTGTTCTGATACTTTAAAAAAATTTAAAGATATTGCTCAAGTAGCTTCATATTATCCTTTTAATCAACTTATAGAAAAATATCATTTACCAAATCCATTTAGTGAAACTATAGTTCAAGATATATCAGCAAAATTAGAAAAAAAATTAAATGAAAAAGGATGTTATTAAATAGCAAATTTTAAAAGTTTTAAAATAAAGTAAAGTATTCAAATAAACTAAAAACTAACATAATTTAGCTTTTTGTCATTAGTTTACTAAAAATAATGGTTTTAGGTTATTTATTAACTTTAATACCTACTCAAAGATTGACTTTTATGGACGCTACATCAAATTGTATAAATCTTTGTGGCGTAATCTTGATGATATTAAGATTTAAAGAATCTTGGTGGTTGTGGTTAATTAATAATATTATAGATTTAATAATTTGGATTATAACAGTAATAAATAGAGGAAATGGATCAGTAATGATGTTGCTTGTTTCTATCGGATATCTATTAATAAATATTTATGGTGTTATAAGATGGAATATTGAAGCAAATAAAAACGAAAAATTGGAGGTAAAATAAATGCAGATCATAAAAAATAATAATGCAATTAAAAGAGCAAATAGTGATAAATGTAAAACATTAGAATACTCATTTAATGATATGGATATAGATTTAGGCTTAGCAACTATAACAGGAAGATATCCTGAAAAAGCGGGGTATTGTATTAATACAATTAGTAAAGAACTAATTTATGTTCTTGATGGAAATGGTAAAATATATTTTGAAAATGATTTTGTTGAATTTGAAAAAGGCGATGCAATTCTTATAGATTCAAATGAAAAATATTATTGGGATACAAAATATTGTGTTGTATCGATGTCTTGTACTCCTGCTTGGGATGAGAAGCAACATAAAATAATTCAATAAATAAAGAAAACATAGAATTAAAAATTATAACAATTTGTGGAAGTTTAAAATTTTATAGATAAATTATGGAAATTAGAATTACAAGGAAATTTTATGTTGGTACCTATCTATAATTCAAACAAACTAAAATTCTTGAATTGATTAATAATCCTAATATTGATGAAGTAGAAAGAGTTTATGCTAAATTTGTAATAGGAGCTTATTATTATTTTGGACTTGGAGAAATAACAAGATTATAATAAAGCGTTTGAAATTATAGAAGAATGTGCTGATAAAGGGCATATTGCAGCCATATATGATTTTTAATTATGAGCTTGCAGACTTTTATTTAAATTTAGCAAAGGAAAACGGATTAAAAAGAGCAATAGATTTGTATGAAACAAAGAAGTAAAGTAAAAAAATAGGAGGCAAAAACATGACTAAAATAGATTTGAATAAACTTGAAATTAGAACTTGTAATAGTAATGATATTAAAGATATTTATAGTATTCAAAAAGAAGTAATTAATAATTTTAATGACAAAGAAAAAGGCTATTTTTTACCCTTTACTGAAGAATGCTATTTAAGAATTGTAAATAATCCGTTAAAAGATGGAGAAATATATGGAGCATTTTACAATAACAAAATGATAGCTTGGATTTTTTTATCAATTTCTAATAGAATGGAACAAATAAAAAGTTATATTTCTGATATAAAAGGAAATTGTGCTGATATAGATGGCGTTATAGTTTTACCAGAATATAGAGGTAATAATTTACAAAAAATACTTGTTAATCATTTAGAAAAGAAAGCAAAAGAAAAAGGAATTAATAATATTATTGCAGAAGTAACATTTGGAAATATATATAGTTTAAACAATTTACAAGATTTAGGATATGAGATTAAAACTTGGTATCAAAAAGATAAAAATATAAAGAGACATATTTTATTAAAAAAGCTATAAAGAAAATAAAATAGAATGAAAAATTATACTTGAATATTTGATTGCAATTGAATTTATACATGATATGCTATATTTAATAATAAACTATAAATAATAATTTGTAGGAGGTAGTATAAATGACTATCGAAGAAGAATTATTTAGAAGAACAAAGATAGATTTTGATAAAGTCTGAATATGGATTTAAAAAAGATAAATCTTTGTACAAATATTCTAAAAATATTATGAATAATGATTTTAGAGTTGATATTGTAATAAATGAAGATGGTATAGTTAAAGGAAAAGTTTTTGATTTAGCTTTTGGTGAAGAATATACTAATTTTCGTATAGAAGGAAATAAAGGCGCCTTTGCAAATCAAATTAAAGAAGAATTTAAAAATTTATTAAAAGATATTAGAAGTAATTGTTTTATTAGAAAAACTTTTATATATGAACAGTCAAATAGAATAGCATCTTTAATAAAAGAAAAGTATGGTGATAATCCAGAATTTGAATGGAAAAAATTTCCTGGATATGCAACTTTTAAAAATAAAAATAGTAAAAAATGGTATGGTATTATAATGAATATTGATAAAAATAAATTAGATGAAAAATCTACTGGCAAAGTTGAAATAATTAATATAAAATTAAATCCAAATGAAATAAAAGATTTACTAAAATTAGATGGATTTTATCCTGCATATCATATGAATAAAAAAAATTGGATTTCAGTTATATTAAATAATACTGTATCAGATTTAATTATAATGAAATTAATTGAAAAAAGTTATGCATACACGATTTTTAAATAAACTTGGAACTAATGAGTAATATTAGTTTATAAATCAAAATAGAAAAAAATTAATAAAAAGAAAATAATACAATAATAAACAACGCAAAGTTTTGTTATATTGATTTATTAAAGTAAAAACATAAAAAATTTTTAAATAATTTTAGAAGAAAACAAATATTGCTTTCTTTTTTTATTATTTATAAAAAATATGTTTACGTAATATAAAGTTCTTCATAAAATGAAGTAAGGAGGTTTTATGGATTCTTTTGAAAATGCTTTGAAAAAAATAAAATGTGAGCAAAAAAATATGCCTAAGTATATTTATTGTATTAATCCTAATGGCAATATTGGCCCAACAGGTCCAACAGGTCCAACTGGACCCCAAGGAGTTAATGGTTCATCGATGACAATATTAGGTAATTATAATAGTGAACAGGAATTAAAAAATAATCATCCAGTGGGCAGTTTAGGACAATCATATATTGTAGGAAATCAACTTTATGTATGGTCTGATGTTAATAATGATTGGTTTGATGTAGGTACTATTAAAGGCCCTCAGGGAGAACAAGGGCCTCAAGGAGAACCAGGACCACAAGGGGAAATGGGAATACAAGGTGAACGAGGACCCCAAGGATTACAAGGAATACAAGGAGAAATAGGCCCTCAAGGGCCTCAAGGATTAATAGGTCCTCAAGGTGAACGAGGACCTCAAGGACCTAAAGGAAATGATGGTACAAGTGTAACTATTCTTGGTTCATATGATAGTGTTGAAAATTTGGAAAATGCACATCCAACTGGTGATTCTGGGCAAAGTTATTTAGTAAATGAAAATTTATATGTTTGGTCTAATGAAAATTCAAAGTGGATGAATGTAGGACAAATTCGTGGACCCCAAGGCGAACAAGGAGAACAAGGACAGATGGGTCCAACAGGGCCTAAAGGTGATAAAGGAGACCCTGGACCCCAAGGTTCTCCTGGACCCCAAGGAGTACCAGGACCTTTAGAAATACCTACTGGTTATTTTGTAACATCTAATGAAAGTATTCCAGAAGATGGTATTGAAGTAAAGCCACTTTATGCTTTGCCTTTAGAAATTGAAGTATTTAATAATATTGGAGATATTTATTTTAGCAATCGAAATAATACAATCACTTTTTTAAAAGCAGGAATTTATAAAATAGATTTTATTGTTCAAGCTCGGACTGCTAAACAATCAGTTATACCCCAAGATAATATTATTTCTATTGGATTTAAAAAAGTAAATGAAGAAACAATATATGCAGGTAACTCAACATGGGGAAATGATACTACTCCAACGCTTATTACAGGGCAAGGAATAATAAATTTACCTTATGCAAAAGAAATGTTTGAATTAGTTAATTTAAGTAAACAATCAATTTATTTAAAAAGTCCTGATCTTAATAATCTCAATACTGAATCCTCATTTTCAAGTTTATTAGTTAGTATAATAATTCAAGCTATTTCGTAAATATTTTGTTGTTATAATTCTAAAAAAATATTATAATGTTTTTGAGGTAGATAGAATTATGAAAAAAATATTGTTTACAATTTTAACATTGGTCTTATTAATTTTTATTGTTATAACTTGCATATATAAAAATTATTCAAATGCGATAAAATTTAAAAAAGAATATGAAATTTTAAATGGGAAAAAAAATAACAATGGCGATATTCATCGTACTATTTCAATAAGATTTGATAATCCATTTATATATCAAAATGCTAATGATATAATAAAAAGAATAGAATCTAAAGAAACATTTTATGTTTATTTTGGTTCTTCTTATTGTCCATGGTGTAGGAGTGTTATTGAAAAAGCTATTGAAATTGCCAAAAAAAATAATATAAATAAAATATATTACGTAGATATTTGGGAAAATGACCACAAAGAAATTTTAAGAGATGTTTATACTTTAAATGATAATAATGAAATAGAGTTATCTTTTAAAGGTACAAATGAATATCAAAAATTATTAAAATATTTTAACAATATATTAGGAGATTATAATTTGACAGATAAAAATGGAAATAAAATATCTGTTGGTGAAAAACGGATTTTTGCACCAAATTTCATTTACGTTGAAAATGGTAAAGCAAAAAAAATTACAAGTGGAAATTCAGAAAAGCAAACTAATTCAAGAATGAAATTTAATGATGAAATTTTAAAAGATGAAGAAAAATTATTTGATGAATTTTTTAAAAATGAAAAAAAGACAAATTAAAAATATAATTTGTCTTTATTATTATAAAATTCAATAAATGAGGTACTATATGGAAGAATATAAAAACATAGAAAAAAGTATTATTAAAACATATCGAAAAGAAATTTGGAGTAAATTTGTAAAAGCAATTAAAGAATATAAACTAATAGAAGAAAATGATAAAATTATGGTTTGTATAAGTGGGGGAAAGGATTCATTTTTGCTTGCAAAATGTTTTCAAGAATTAAAAAGACATAATAAAATTAATTTTGATGTAAGATATGTTGTTATGGATCCTGGTTATAGTAATAGAAATTATAATCATATAAAAGAAACTGCAAAATTATTGAATATTCCAATAGAAATATTTAAATCTGAAATATTTAATGTTGTTTCAAATGTAACTAAAAGTCCCTGTTATTTATGTGCAAGAATGAGAAGAGGATACTTATATAGTAAAGCTAAAGAGCTTGGTTGTAATAAAATAGCTTTGGGACATCATTTTGATGATGTAATTGAAACTACTTTACTTTCAATGTTTTATGGTTCAGAAATAAAAACAATGATGCCAAAATTAAAAAGTGATAATTTTGAAGGCTTAGAATTAATTCGTCCTCTATATTTAGTTAAAGAAAAATCTATAATTGATTGGCAAAATTATAATAAATTAACATTTATTAATTGTGCTTGTAAATTTACTGAACAAAACTTTTTATATAATGATAATATAAGTAAAAGAAAAGAAATAAAAGAATTAATTAAAAATTTAAAAAAAGTTAACAAAAATATTGATAATAATATTTTTAAATCTTTAGATAATATTAATTTAAATTGTGTTTTAGGGACAAAAATTAATGGAGTTTACAGTAGTTTTTTAGATAATTATAAAAAATAAAATAAATAAGTACAAATACATTTACTTTTTTAAAAGAAAGTATACTTTTTTTCGTTATTTAACAAAATTAAATTTTATTTACGTTTTTAACTTGTTTAATAATAAAATGTATGTTATTCTTTTAATAAGAAAGTAGGGTTATTTTGAAAAATATAAGTAAAAAGAAAATTATTTTATTTTCAGTTAGTATAATTGTAGTTATAGGAATATTATTATATATTTTTATACCAAAAACAAATTTATTTAAAGGAAATTATAATTCAGTTGTTAGTAATTTATGTAAAGATAAGAAAAATATGTCATTTACAGGATATATTTATAACAATCAAGATAATACTAAAATTGATTTTACAGATTTAGAAATAGTAAATGAATCAGCACAAGGACTAAAAAAATTAACAAATCCAACAGAAAGATTTAAAAATTTCTTAAAAGAAAATTATCCGAATTTAATAGATAAAAATGGAAATATAACTGGAAATATAACTACAGTAATTGTAGGAGCTTATCAAAATTATATAATAAAAAATACGTGTTTTAAAAAAGTAGAAAATAATTTAACATGTAAAGATAAAAATAACATGTCATTTACGGGATATATTTATAATAATCAGGATAATACTAAAATTGATTTAAATGACTTAGAAAGTTTAAATGAATCAGTACAAGGACTAAAAAAATTAACAAATCCAACAGAAAGATTTAAAAATTTCTTAAAAGAAAATTATCCAAATTTAATAGATGGAAATGGAAATATAACTGGAAATATAAATACAGTAATTATTGGAGCTTATCAAAATTATATAATAAAAAATACATGTTATAAAAAAGTAGAAAATAATTTAACATGTAAAGATAAAAATAACATGTCATTTACGGGATATATTTATAATAATCAGGATAATACTAAAATTGATTTAAATGACTTAGAAAGTTTAAATGAATCAGTACAAGGACTAAAAAAATTAACAAATCCAACAGAAAGATTTAAAAATTTCTTAAAAGAAAATTATCCAAATTTAATAGATGGAAATGGAAATATAACTGGAAATATAAATACAGTAATTATTGGAGCTTATCAAAATTATATAATAAAAAATACATGTTATAAAAAAGTAGAAAATAATTTAACATGTAAAGATAAAAATAACATGTCATTTACGGGATATATTTATAATAATCAGGATAATACTAAAATTGATTTAAATGACTTAGAAAGTTTAAATGAATCAGTACAAGGACTAAAAAAATTAACAAATCCAACAGAAAGATTTAAAAATTTCTTAAAAGAAAATTATCCAAATTTAATAGATGGAAATGGAAATATAACAGGAATTTTACCAACATCAATTATTGGATCATATCAAAGCTATGTAATAAAAAATACATGTTATATAAAATCAACTGATAATATTGCACCTAAAATAACAAATTTAACAAATTCAACGGGAAAGGATAAATGGACAACAAAAAGTACAACTATATCATGGAAAATAACTGAAAATGAATCAGGAATAAAAAATGTCCAATATAGATTGAATAAAAATGGAGAATGGAAGAATTTAGATAAATCTGAATGGTATGGTTTTACAAGAAACAATGATCGTAATGACATTGTTGAAATAAGAGTGGTAGATAATGCGGGAAATATTTCTAATATTGTATCTACAACTTTAAAAATTGATAAAACTGCTCCAGCTATTACGGCTAAAATATATAAAAGAAATACCAAAAAAACAAATGGCATATCAGATTTTATATATTCAACAAGTTCAAGTTATGAATTTGCTCGTTGGTTTAATTCAAATTATCCAGAGGGTGTAGAAATTGCATTTTATATATCTGACAATATGTCTGGTTTATCTAAAGGAATTTGGAGTTGGAATAATGGAAAATTATCAAGTTTTCAAACTACAGGAATGACTAAAAGTTCTAATAAAATAACTGATAACTTAAATGTTAAAAATAAAAATGTATATCATTCTGTATCTGGAGAAGGATATAGAGTAGTTAATTATGAAGTAACTGATAGCGCTGGAAATAAAAAGAATATTGTTTTGAAGTTTAAAATAGATAGAACTGCTCCATCAAAAGTTACTATTGTTGGGCGAAAAGATAATAAAAATGGCCAAAAAGTTGATTTAACTAAAAATCAGTGGCATAATTACAATATTTATATTGAAAAAGTAAAAGCTACTGATAAAAATAACATTGCTTATTACCAAGGAAGAGATTGTACTACAAAGAAAATAACAGCTGATAGATTAAAAAGTTGGGGAGATCATATTGAAAAAGAAGGATCTAGATGTAGACAAATTAGAGCAGTAGATAATGCTGGAAATTATGGAAATTGGTCAAGTAATCTTTATTTCAAAATACTTTATTATAATTGGCCAGTAAGTAATTTTAAAACTCTATCAACTAAGTTTAATGAAAAAGGTCATAAGGGAATTGATATTATCCAATCTAAAAACCAAAAAAATATTAATGGAGCTAAAGTAACAGCTATTCATAATGGAGAGGTAGTCGCCGCTTATGATGGATGTAATGATGATTATTCAAAAAGATATAATGCATCTACATGTGGTGTTAAAGCATCACCATATATTACTCAAACTGGTTATGGAAATTATGTAGTTATCAAACATAGTAATAAAAAAGAAACTATTTATTCAATTTATGGCCATTTAAAAAAAGGAATTAAAGTTAAAAAGGGTAGCAAAGTTTCTAAAGGACAATTAATTGGATATGTTGGAAGTACTGGAAATGCAACTGGTCCTCATTTACATTTTGAAATTCAGAATGCAAATAAAAAAGTTATTAATCCAACTTCTAAATTTTAAGACGTTTAAACGTCTTTTTTTTTATTTAGATTAATAATATTTTAAAAAAGGGGTTTTTTATGCAAGAAATGACAATAAATATTATTGAAAATTATGGATATATTGGAATATTATCACTTTTATGTATTGAAAATTTATTTCCTCCAATTCCATCTGAAGTAATTCTTACATTTGGTGGATTTATGACAAATTATACATCATTATCAATTTTAGAAATGATTATTATGTCTACCTTAGGTGTGATGATTGGAGCAGTTATATTATATTTTATTGGTTATTTATTAAATAAGGACAACATAATCAAATTTACAAAAAGTAAATTAGGTAAGATATTAAGAATAAAAGAAGAAAATATTATAAAATCTAATAATTGGTTTGTAAAAAAAGGTTTTAAGGCAGTATTTTTTTGTAGATTTATTCCAATAGTAAGAAGCTTGATATCAATTCCTGCTGGAATGTGTAAAATGAATTTTTTAAAGTTTATTCTTTATACATTTTTTGGTACAATAATATGGAATAGTGTATTAATTATATTAGGAAGCATTTTAGGAAGTTCTTGGGGCAAAGCTATAAAAGTTTTGAATAAATATTCTAAAATAACATGGATAATATTATTAATTATTTTTACTATTTTAACTATAAAATTATTTAGAAAGAAAGTGAATAGATGCAATTAATTGAATTTATTAAAGTTTTAATATTTGGTATTGTAGAGGGAATAACTGAATGGCTACCCATAAGTAGTACTGGACATTTAATAATATTAGATGAATTTATAAAATTAAATACATCTAAAGAATTTATGGAAATGTTTAGAGTAGTTATACAACTAGGAGCTATTTTAGCAGTTATATTATTATATTTTAAAAAATTAAATCCTTTTTCTCAATCAAAAAGTAAAATTGAGAAAAAAAATACTTGGATTTTGTGGAGCAAAGTTTTAGTTGGTTGTCTTCCTGCTGCCATTATTGGTCTTTTATTTGACGATAAAATTGATTCAATTTTTTATAATTATTTAACAGTGACAATAACATTATTTGTATATGGAATTTTATTTATTATAATAGAAAATAAAAATAAAAAGACTAAGCCTAAATATAATTCATTAAATGATCTTACATATTCTTTAGCATTATATATTGGCTTTTTTCAAGTTCTATCACTTATTCCTGGAACTTCACGAAGTGGAGCAACAATATTGGGAGCATTAATTTTGGGATTATCAAGAAGCATTGCAACAGAATATACATTTTTTTTAGCAATTCCAGTTATGTTTGGGGCTAGTTTATTAAAAATTTTAAAATTTGGTTTTTCATATACATCAAATGAGTTATTAATTTTATTTTTAGGAATGTTTTTTTCTTTTATTATTTCGTTGCTTTCAATACAATTTTTAGTAAAATATATTAAAAAACATGATTTTAAAGTATTTGGAATTTATAGAATAATTTTAGCAGTTATTGTTTTTGTATATTTTTTTCTTTTAAAATAGTTAATTTATTGTTATAATTATTTTAGGAGTGATAAAATGAAAAATAAACAAGATGCCAATAAAAACGAAAAGAAAATTCTTATTTGTTTATATATAATAATTATTTTATTAATTTTTAATACTATAGTTCTTTTTGCCAAAACTGGAATAATTAAAAGTAATGCTAATAATGAAACTACTGAAAACGAATCAGAAAATTTAGATTATGACGTTTCTGATTTTGAGGAAATAGATGCATCAAAATTTATGGACCTTTCAAAACAAAATTCTACAAGTGTAGTTTATTTAGGTAGAAGCACATGCGCATATTGTGTTCAATTTTTACCTACTTTAAAAAAGGCACAAGAGGAATTAAATTATAAAACTTATTATGTTGATATTACTAAATATGATAGTTCATCATCTGGATATGATGATATGACTAATTTAATCAATAGTATGACAGAAAAATATAATGAAGAAAATGATACAGAATATGATTCTATTTATGGATATACACCTACAGTAGCAATATTAAGTGATGGAAATATAAAAGACATTTGGGTAGGATATGGCGAGTATGATTCGTTTAAAACATTTTTAAATGAAAATGGTATAAAATGATTGCTTTAGCAATCTTTTTTATTTTGTAAAATTATGATATTATTTTTTTGGTGGTAGATATATGGATGGAATTTTTTTAGTAAATAAAGAAAAAGGTTTTACTTCAAGAGATGTAGTTAATAAAATTTCTAAAAAGTTTAATATTAAAAAAGTTGGACATACAGGTACTTTAGATCCAATTGCAACTGGAGTATTAATAATAGTTGTTGGCAAATGCACAAAACTTGTTAATGAGTTAACATCTACATATAAAGAATATGTGGCAACTATGAAATTGGGAATTCAAACCGATACAGGAGATATTACTGGAACTGTAGTTAATACTAAAGAATTTTTGATAGATAAACAAAAAATTGAAAAAGTATTAAAAAATTTTAAAAAAACTTATATACAAACTGTTCCTATATATTCTGCTAAAAAGGTAAATGGTAAAAAATTATATGAATATGCTAGAAGTAATGAAAAAGTTAATTTACCAAAACAAAAAGTTACTATAAAAGATATTAAATTAATTAATATTGATAAAAACTTAGTGACTTTTAAAACAACAGTTAGTAAAGGATGTTACATTAGAAGTTTAATTGAAGATATTGCTACATCATTAAATACTTATGCTACTATGGTGGAATTAAAAAGAACTAAACAAGGTAAATTTAAAATAGAAAATTGTTTAAAAGTTGATGAAGTAAATAAAAATAATTTATTAAATATTTATGATATTTTAGATGATTATATAGAAATAAATTTAGATAAAAGTAATTATAAAAATATTATTAATGGAAACATTATAGATAAATTCTTTAAAGAAAAATACTGTTTTTTTAAATACAATGATAAATTAATAAGTATTTATAAAGAATATGAAAATAACAAAGCTAAACCTTTTATAATGTATAAAAATTAATTATTTTTTCATAATAGTATTAAAGGAGAGAAATTTATGAAAAAATTATTAATTATTTTAGCATTATTTTTTGTAACATTTGGTTGTAGTTTTAATTTAATGAATTCATCGCCAAAAGAAGCAGTCAGAGAATTTTTAGATAAATATAATAATAATGATTCAGATATTTTAGATGAGTTAGACACATTTACAGAAAGTTATAATTTTAATGATGAACAAAAAAATAGTTATAAAAAAATATTAAAAAAACAATACAAAGATTTAAAATATGATATAACTGATGAAAAAATAAATGGCGATAAAGCAACTGTTGATGCAACTATTACGGTTTATGATTTTTATAAAACTAATCAAAATTCAGACAATTATTTAGAAGAAAATGCTGATGAATTTAATGATGAAAATAATGAGTATGATGAAACTAAATTTAATGATTATAAACTTAAAGAATTACAAAACGCTAGTGATACTATTGATTACGATATTACATTTAATTTGACAAAGAAAGATAATAAATGGACAGTTGATCAACTTAGTGATTCAGATTTAGAAAAAATTCATGGAATATATAATTATGAGAATGAGTAAATTCTCTTTTGTATATTTGTAAATGATGTGAAACAAAAATTATATAAAAATTAATTCAAGATAATTGAGTTAATTTTTTATGC
>CANQYB010000026.1 GCA_947627975.1 uncultured Bacilli bacterium
TTTTTAATAAATATAAAAAAAAAAAAAAAAAAACAATTTTGATTTTATTATTCAAAATTGTTTTTTTATTATTTTTTTGAAATTTTTTTGGGCTTTTCTAATTTTGAAATTGTATCCTCTAAAACATTAATAGTTTTATTCCTAATTTCATCTGCTGCTTTTTCAAGGTATGGAGTACCTTTAGAAACTGCATAGTCAACAAGTTCATCACATTTATTTAAAAGTTCTTTTCCCTTTTTTTTAGCTGCACTTAAAACTTTTTCTTTATCTAAATTAGAAAGTTCTTCCTTTATTTGATCAATTTTTTCTTCAACATATTTTTTTACATCTTCTTTGTCTAAAGTTTTAACATAATCAATAATTTCATTAAATTTATTTGCTAAATCTTTTCTAGTTTCTTTGCCACTTTTAGGTGCAAATAAAACTCCAAGTCCAGCACCAACAACTGCTCCTGCTAAAAATTTACCAAAATGTTTTTTTCCCATTTTTTTATTCCTCGCTTTCATTTTCATCTAATTCTTCTTCAATTTTTTTTCTTTTTCTTTTTTTAAAAATTTTTATAAATAAAGAATGTATTCCATCAACTATCCAATCAGATACTGCAGATAATTTATCAGTTGTAAAATCTATAATGCTAAAAAACGTATCTAAAGTTTTTACCTTAGTATTAACATCATCTACTACTTTATCAACCTTTGTTATAGTTTTAATTAACTTTATCCCTATTATTATTCCAACAATTAACAAAATTATAAGTAAAATATAAATTACGACTGGTAAAAATGTATTTAAAAAATTCACTTTTATTCACCACCCTTTTCATCATACATAGAATCAATTAAATTAAATAGGTCAGTTTCTAAAGTATCATCGATACTTTTTTTATCTTCATTACTATCTGTATCATCTTTTATAATTGTTTTTGCTTCTGATTTTTCATTTTCTTCTTTTTGATTTTCTTTTTTATTATTAAATTTTTCTTCATCAGCTAATTCTTTATCTTTATTTTTGTCATCTTTCTTTTTTTCTAAATTTTCTAAATTTATACTTAATGTGTCTATTAAAAGTTCATCAACAGTTTTACTATCTTCACTTTCTATTATTATTTCTTCATCCTTTAATATTGAATTTTCGCCAAAAGCTTTTTGTCTTACTTTATCAATGTCTATGTTATCATTTGTTTTTTTTCTTTGAATCAAATCTTCTTTTTTATAATTTTTATCTAAAATTCCATATACTGGAGAAATAATTGGGGAAGGTCTAAAAGGTGTAGAATTTCTTTCAACATGCTTATTTAAATCAAATTCTTTTAATTCAGTATTTTTTTTGACTTTAGTTTCTTTTTCCTTCTTTATTGTTTGTTTTTTAGGATAACTTTCATGTGTCTTTGTTCTTGATGGAATTTCTGGTTCTTCATCAAATGCTAATGGAAAAGGAAAAGTTGGTTCTGATTTATAAAGTTCTCTTTCTTTTATCTCATCTTTTTTTTGATATTTTGGCAAGTCTTCTTTTTCATTAATCCATTTTTCTTTAGGTAATTCAAATTTTTTTTCTTTTTCATTTTCTTTATTTGTTTTTATTTGATCTTGAATTTTCTTTAACTCCTCTTTTTGATCTACTACAGGTATTTCCACTGTTTCTTCTTCAAATAAAATATCTTTAATTTTATTAAATAATCCCATTTCTTACACCTTCCTATTTAACTAAATCTAAGTCTGGTACTTCTTCATCTTCTTTATATGTATCATACTCATTAATATAATTAATAAAATTACTACTATCTTTTTTAGTTTTAAATATATTAAAATCTTTTTCTGATGCATTAAATTCACTGTCACCCATTAAATGATTGATAACATTATTATTATATTCTATTGAAGATAAAATGACAATTGAATCAGTAACAGCTTTATTAATATCTTTTTCTTCTACCATTACTTCTATTTTAGCATAATTATACATCATTTCAACTAAATATTTATTTTTTTGCTTATTTATTTCTAAATATCCAAATTTTTCACCATTCTTTATTTTATTAGAATAATATGCAGAATTATAAATAATATAATCATTTTTTGTCTTATTATTATAACTTATTATATCAACATATAAATAATATTTATATTTGTTATTAGTAATTATTTCATTATAATCTAAATTTTCTATAACATTTAAATCCCGAGGTAAATAATATTTATAACCATTTCTAAATTGATTAGTTAAGGATACTTTTGAACTTAAAACATCTTTTTCAATTTGTTCTAAAGTAGATTTATTTAGATTAGAACACCCCGTTAAAAATAATAATGGTAAAATAATCATTAATACTTTCTTCATAAATCATCTACCTTTCTTCAATTATAACAAAATATAGAAAAAATTTAAATATTATTTTTTTATTGCTTCCAAATAATTAATTTTAAATCCCAAATTACTAAACTTTTTTTCATATTCTGTTTCAAAATTTTCCAAATTTTCATTGTGAAGATCATAGCTGATTTTTATGATTTTATAACCATATTCTTCTAAATATAATATACTATCATTAAATAGTTCTATATTATCAGTTTTAAAAATTATATGTTTCTTATTTTTAAAAAGTTTGTCATAAGTCTTAAGTTGATTTATATGGGTTAATCTTCTTTTATGATATCTTTTTTTTAACCAAGGATCAGAAAAATTTAAATATATAGTATTAATTTCTTTATTAATTATTTTTTCTAAATCAACAGCATCGCTTCTAATAAGTCTAATATTTAAAAGATTATATTCTTCTAATTTTTTTATTGCTTTACAAATTACTCCATCAAATTTTTCTACTCCAACAAAATTTTTATTAGGATATTTTTGGGCCATTTGTAAAATAAAATCTCCTTTACCCATTCCAATTTCTAAATTTATTTCATTATCATTTTGAAAAATTTCTTTTAAGCAAAGTGGTTTAGATGAATCCAGAAGAATTTTAGAATTTTTTAATATTTCATCTTTATTTTTAGGATTTCTAAGTCTCATAATATATACTTCCTTTCATGAAACAATAATTAGTTAAATCATATAATTTTATAGGAGGTGACTTTTTCTGAAAAAAAATAGAAATGCTTTTTTTACAGAATCAAATATGCAAGCTAGTGGTTTTATCCCCCAACCAAATATGAATTTTGGGCCAAATATGCAACCCTATAACGCCGCAAGTCAAAGCTCAAGTTTTTATTCAGGACCAGTAAATTTTAATTCGCAAGGGCTTTCTCAAGTAAACACAAATACTGACTATGACTCAAGAATATCTAGACTTGAAAGACAAATTAACAGATTAGAAACAAGAGTTAATAAATTAGAAAATACTAGTAATATAACTTATAATATTGAAGAAACAGATATTAATCCTAATTCTAATATGTATATGATTTAAAACTTATCCTCTTCGGATAAGTTTTTTCTTTAATTTATTTATAAATTCTTTACCAAACACTATATTAAATAAATTTAGTTTATATGAAGTAAATAAATAAGTAAAACCACCAATGACTGTATAAATAATTATATATATTATTGACTTAGTTTTTGTTAAGTTATTAAATGGTAAAAATATTTTTACTATAAATAATATTACTAACATTAATATAGTAGGAATTAATATTTTTAAGAAAGTTTTATATGTAGATTTATAATTTAAATCATTTTCTTTTTTCAAACTGTGAAGTCCAACATACGTAGATGTAATATAACCTAAAGCAGTTGCAACTAAAGCTCCATGGAAAGCGTATAATCCAATTTTATGGAATAATATCATTAATGGAACATCCAATATTGTATTTAAAATAAATCCCGATAATGTTGTCTTATAAACTAATTTAAATTTATTTAATCCTTGTAACGTCGATGATGTTACCATATATAAATTTGTAAATAAAGCATTAATAATACTTACACTTAATATTATAGGTCCATAAAAATTATTACCATAAAATACTTGCCATACAGGTTTAGCTAAAAATGAAAGTCCTAAAACTAATGGAATTGAAACCATTAAGATTATTTGAAGAGCTTGGTTTAATTTTTTATTAACATCATCCCATTTTTTTAAAGTAAAAGCAGATACAATATTTGGAATTAAACTGACTATCATTCCATTAGCAATTGCTACAACGATCATACTAAGTTTACAACTCCAAGTTGTTATAGATGAAGTAATAAATTCAACTGATGCTGCATCAAAACCTAAATAATTTAAAGTTCTAAGAATTAAAATCATATCAATAAAATTATAAATATTGGCTGCTATACTTATTATTATAAATGGAATAGCATAAGAAATAATTTTTTTTAATATTTCTTTATTTGATATTTTATCTTTCTTTGTTGTTTTTTCTAAACTCAATGATTTTTTATTTTTTTTAATTTTATAAAGTATGTAAAGATAGGCAGATATTCCCGCAAAAAAAGCTCCTAGTATTGCAATTCCAACAGCAAATGTTGTAGTAGTTTTAATTATTTTTATACATATAAAACTACCAATTAAAATTATTGCTACTCTTACAAGTTGTTCAATTAACTGTGAAGTTGATGATGTAGATATAAATTTATGTCCTTGTAAAAATCCTTTAGAAACACTTAAAAATGGAATTACTAATATTGCTGGTGATACACATCTAACAATAAAAGCAACATCATTAATAGTATTACCGCCCTTTAAATTACCAATAATTAATGATGCTATTGGTTTAGCAAAAATAAATAACAACAAAAAAATAAAAATTGATGCTAATGAAATAATTTTTAGGCCTATTTGAAAGGCTCTTTTTTTAGCTTCTAAAAAACCTAAAGTATGATATTCATTTGTAATTTTACTAATTGCAGTTGGTATTCCGGCTGAAGAAATACCCAAAAATATCAGATATATATTATAACCATACCCATATAATGCACTGCCCTTTTGACCAACAATTGCATAAAAGGGAATTACATATAACATTCCTATAATCTTAATTAAAACTATTAAAGCAGTAGCTATTACTGTCCCTTCAACAAATGAATTTTTTTTCATACCACACCTCATTTTTCACTATAAACAATCATTGCTGAAAAACAATATATTTGTTCTTCACTAAAAAGTGAAATTGCAACTTGATACTTGATATCTATTATATCACAAGTTGTATCTTCAAGAAAACTATTTATAGAATTTTCCAAGTCTTTCTCATGAGATTCATCAAATATTTTTACTTTCAAATTATATCACCCAATAAATTATAAAAAAATTTATTTTAAAAATTTGTCAAAAAAAGATGACTCTTAAAGGTCATCTCCAAAAAAATCGTCAAAAAATTGATCATCTGTTACTACATTTTCATCTACTATTACACTATCAGAATCAATATTTACTTTTGGTTTATTATTGGAATTTTCTTCATTTTCTTCTTTAATTTTATCTGGTTTATCTTCGTAAACATTAACTCCAGTAAATAATTTTTCTTCACTTTCGTTATCTTTTTTATCTTCTTTATTTTCAAGATTATCCTCTTGTTTATTTTCATCATTTTTTTTCATATTATTCATTTCTTTTTCAAGTCGTTCCTCTTCTTCTAACTTAGCAATTTGAGCATCAATTTTTTTCATCAAATCATCAATAGAAGAATTGTTAGTTAAATTATTTTGAGGAAAAGGAGACATTCCCGAACTTAAAGGCGACATATTTTGAGATGGGAAAGATGGAGGCATCATATTAGAATTAGGTCCAAATGATGGCATATTATTTACTAATCCTGGTTCCATATTATTTTGCATATTCATATTTTCAAAAAATTTCTTTTGTCTTTCATTTTTTACAAACGATTTTAAATCAAATAATTCGACACCTTTAATATGTCTAGTAGGATATTTTGACTCTTCATAATTAATTCCCCAGTCCATTTCAAAACTTGGTGTAAATTTAGTTTTAAATGGAGCCATACGCCATCTAATAATTATAGCCTCAAATAATTTTAATTTTTGTAAATCAGTAATAGATACTAATGGAGTTGATGCAGTTTTATCTTTTTCTTTTGATTTTACTTCTCCACACATTTTCGAAATTTCTTCAAGAGCTTGAAGCTCTGTAGATATTAAATAAACTAAATTACCACAGTTACCTTTAATAGTTTCAGCTTTATTATTATAAACATCTTTAAGTTGTGCAAAATTTTGGATTATAAACGTAAATCTTATTTGTCTAGATCTTGCAGCTGTAACCATGGCATCAACATCATTTAAAGGAGGCATATTGGCAAATTCATCAAGAATAAAATTAGTTCTAATTTTTAATTTTCCACCATTAGATTGAGCACAGTCAACTAATGTTTCATAACATTGTTTTATAAAAATAGTTGCAAGAGAATGATAAGTAGTTTTTTCATCATGAATTATTATAAATACAGCAGTTTTTTCTTCCCCTATTTTTCGCATATCAAAATCACTGTAAGATAACATTTCACTTAAATTTTCCTGTGTTGAAAATTTTCTTATTTTTTGTCTAAAAACAGATAAAATACTTCCTCTTGTATCAGTTGGAGCCGTAACCGTATTAGATGCAAACATATATGGTGTTGAATTTTCACCTTTTAATGAAAAATATTCTTTAGCATAAGTTGAATTACCAGCTAATCTTTCTTCACCTGCATTTGACATGTAATTTATAGAATTTATATTGATTTGTTTTTCATCGGCATCTTCAAATAATCCAAGAGAAAGTCCAGCAAAATAATCTGCTGCACTTCTTTCCCAGAAAGGATCATCTTTATTATTTGGATCATATAATATGTTTAAGGCAACATCATCTAAAAGTTCTATTGCTTTATCTCTATTTCCCGCTTTATATAAACTGTAAGGAAGTGTAAGAGGATTCCATGCATTTCCTCTTTCTGGTTCACGAAAGTTTAAAGTTATAATATTATATCCACATTTTTTTAAATATTCAGCACTTTCTTTATAAAGTTCTCCTTTAGGGTCAGTAATTATCATTGACTCACCCTTTTTGGAAAGTAAATTTACCATTGGTTTAACTATAAGAACAGATTTACCAGAACCAGTAGCTCCAATTACTAAGTTATGATACTCACCATTATCAACCCATAATCCTTTAGCATTATTAATAAGAGGAATTCCCGCACAATCAATATGAGAAGCTTTTGGATCAACTTTTTCAATGCCTTTACATTTTTTTATTTCATTTTCTGTTGCCCATCTTGAATAATTTTTTTCTTCTTTCTCACCTACAACAAGCCCTATTCCTTTTCCCTTTTCTTTATCAAAAATATATGTTGAAACACTTGTAAAAATTACTATTAAAGCCATTGTAAAAAGTGTTAAAGTTGCAGCAAAATAATCTTTTGTAAAAGCTGGAAATGGATTTAATCCTGCAAAAGACCCTGTTGATGAAAATTCAGAAATGTTTACAACTACAACAGCACAAACATAAAGTAAAAAAACACAAAATACAACAAACATAATTAAATCTTTTTTTGATACTCTAAATTTCATTGTATCCCTCCAGCACTCTTTAATAAATTATACTAAAATAACTAAAAAAAAACAATAGTTTCTTCTTTTGTCAATAAATGTTTAAAATTTTTTAAAAATTCCAATATTTACAAAAATTTTATTTCAAATTTTACTAATTTTTTTTTAAATTTAAATTTTTATTTAATTTTATCAAACATTTATTTTATTTTTAAAATTTGCCTTTTTTTCTTAAAATTTCTATATTATGAGCCGAAAGGAGAAATTATGAAAAAAATATTTTTATTTTTATTTACAATATTCACTATTTTTTTATTTTCAAATATTGTAAATGCAGAAACATTCAAAGAAGGAACATACATTAGCGGAGATTATATAAAAAAAGAAAAAAATGGCGTTGTTAAATATAAACAATCAAGATTTATTTTAAGATCTAGTGATAATAGCTTTGTATATTGTATTGAACCATTTGAAAAACTAGATGTTAATTCAAGTTATGATGATTTAGAATATATTAATCATTTATCAGATGAAGTATTACAAAAGATGTCTTTACTTGCACATTATGGTTACGGTTATGAAAACCATAGTGATCAAAAGTGGTATTCTATCACTCAAGTTATGATTCAAAGACTAGCAGATAATAACAGTTCGATTTACTTTACCGATAAATTAAATGGAACAAAAATTGAAAAATATGAAAATGAAATGAAAGAATTAAATTTACTTGTTGATTCACATTTTATTAAACCTTCTTTTAACAATAAGATTATAAAAATATTAAAAGGAGATACGATAGTTATAAATGATGAAAATAATGTTTTTAACAAATATGAATTTATTAATAATTCAAATATATTTAAAATTGAAAAAAATAATAATACTTTAAATGTTACAGCAAATGATGTTGGTCAAGAAACTATAAATTTTTCTAAAACTTATGATAAAAATAATCCACCAATAGTTTATAAAAGTTTATATTCCCAAAATATAATTTCTAAAGGAAGCCCAATTGATGTATTTGCAAATATAAAATTAGAATCATTTACTGGAGAAATAAATTTAAATAAATTTGATTCAGATAATAAATCTTGCAAAAATCAGGGAGAAGCTAATTTAAAAGGTTCAATTTATAGTATATATGATTCTAATAATAAGTTAATTAAAGATATTGAAATTAATGAAAATTGTGAAGGCAAAATTACAGGATTAAATGCTGGAACTTATTATATAAAAGAAAAAAAAGCAGGAATAGGTTATGAAAAGGATGAAAAAATTTATGAAGTTAAACTTGATAGTAACAATCCTAGTAAAACATTAACTTTATATGATAAAGTAATTAAAACAGAAATAATTATAAATAAATATTATGGCAACAAAAACAAAGGAATTTATCAAAAAGAAAAAAATGCACTATTTAATGTAATAGATTTTAATAATAATATTATTGGCACAATAAAAACTAATAATTATGGAATTGGAAAAATAATTTTACCTTATGGTAAGTATACAATAAAACAAATTTCTGGCATTAAAAATTATCAAAAAACAAATGATATAAAAATCAACGTAAATTCTTTCTTAGGTAAAAAAGTATATTATAATTTATACAACAATGAAAAAGTTTTTAAAATTAAATTGTATAAAATTGATAGACAAACAAATAAATTAATTAAAAATAATTATGCCACATTTGTTATAAAAAATAATGATACAAATTCCTTTATTTTAAATAGTAATAATACAATATATTTTAAAACTAATAAAAATGGAATTTTAGAAATAGATAATTTAAGTATTGGAAACTATACAATTTATGAAATTAAATCTCCTAATGGTTTTTATTTGAATGAAGAAAAAATAAACTTCAGTGTTAGTGAAAATGATATTGATAATGCTAATAATAATTACATTTATGAAATTAAATTTTTTAATGATAAAATAGTCAAAGCTCCAAACACTAATATTAATAATGAAAAAAAAGATGGCATAAATTTAATACCAATCTTATTTTCAGGAATTTTTATTTCATTTTTAATTTATAGATTTAATAAAAACTGATGTATCTTTTATTTGATAATTATTTTTTAAATAAAATTTATGAGCAGCTTCTCTAGTATTTCTTGATGTAAATGATATATAAGAAATATTATCAAGTTTTGCTCTTTTTTCAACTTCTTTTAAAAGATATGTTGCAACATGATTATTTCGATAACTTTTCAAAGTACATACATTTTCTAAAATATAAAAGTATATATTTTTAATATAGTTATATCTTTTATCAATTGTAATTGCCCCAATAACTTTATCATCTTTTAAAGCAATTAATGTAACAAAATTTTTGTTTTCAAGCATTTTTTCTACATTAGGATTTAAAGGTATATTATCAAAACAATTTCGAAGCAATTCTATATAACTTTTAATGTAAGTTGATGAGAGTTCTTTAATTTTAAAATCCATATAATCACCTAGTAAAATTATATTATTCTTTTACTACTTTAGTCAATTAAATTATTAAATTTATAACTATCATTTATAATTTTTAAGGTTATCCCAATACATAAAAAATAAATTAAATTACTACTTCCCCCATATGACAAAAAGGGAAGAGTAATACCTATTATTGGAAGCAACCCTAAATTCATAAAAATATTTTGAAATTGTTGGAAAATAAACATTCCAATAAAACCAACAATAAACATACCATAAGAAATATTATTTATTTTTTTTAAAGAAAGTAAAATAGTCAAATCAATTATTAAGTAAAGAAGTATAATATTTAATCCTCCAATTAACCCAAAATTAGATAAGCTCATGGCATATATAAAATCAGTTGGAGCTTCAGGAAAATATAAAGTTACTTTATGTATTCCACTTCCGATTAAACCAGAAGATCCAATAGAAATCAAAGCATTTTCAAGTTGTAGACCATTTTGACTTTTAAAATCAATTAGTCTATCCATTCTATAAAAAAATTTAGTGCCAAAAATATTTATAAATAAATCTTTTTCTTTAAAATATAAAGTAAAAAACAAAATAGCAATTATAAAAATAAAAACAAATAAATATATAAACCATTGTTTTTTAATTTTTGATAAAAAAAGCATTATAAAAGCTATTACAAAATAAATAATAACTGCTCCAGTGTCTGGTTCTAAAAATGTTAACAGGGCAGGAATTAATGTTATAAGTAAAACTTTAAATATTAATTTTAATTCATCTTTTCTTTTATTAATTTTAAATTCACTAATTATTTTAGCTAAATATAAAATTAAAATAATTTTCATAACTTCGCTTGGTTGAAAGTTTAAAAATCCAATATTAAACCAGGCTTTAGCACCATTTACTTCTTTTCCGAATACTATTAAAAAAAGTAATAAAACATTTCCCAATATATAATAAATAAAACTATATTTTATTATTTTTTGGGGTTTAATAAATTGTAATATAATAATTAGCAAAAAACCAACTATAAACCACATGAGTTGTCGATTAAAAAAATTTTTATAAATGTCTCTTATAATTGCTGCATTTTTCATATTTAAAAGACTATAAAACATTAAAATTAATAAAGGAATTATAATTAAAACATTTTTAAATAACTTATTTGCTTTCATATTTTTAGTTTGTAGTAGTAATAAAAATTTATACAACAAATTTGGGTGTAAATCATAAAATATATCAAAAGGAGGATAATGCAATGAAAAAAGATTTACCTAATGTTTACCCTGTTCCTGTTGATAAGAAAATTAATAATGACCAAACTGTATATTATTCAAATGAGGAAAGAATGCCAAAGCATGATGACAATTTAAGTCTAGAATCTAAAATAAATAGAATATTTAATTCATCTTCATATATTTACAAAAAAGATGTTATTATTAAAACTAGAAATGGTAATTTTAATAAAACATTAGTTGGGAGAACTGAAGATAGTTTATTAACAATGGATAATGAAAAAGTTAAAATAAATGACATTATCGATATACAATAAATTTTAACTTTTTTTTTGCAAAAAAAAAGGCTAAGCCTTTTTAACAAACACAATCTACGTATGTATCGTTTAAACATCTTATTACACAACAGCAGTTTAAATCCATAGTGAAGAATGAGTTAGTTGAAATGTATGGTAATGTAGATGTAGTGTCTGGATTATTTTCAAGAACTCTAAAAGTCGCACAATTTCCATCTATTTTTTCAACTCTAAATACATTTGAACATGTAGCTCCAGCATCAGTACAAGTTATATCTTCTTTAGTTATAGGCATACTCCAAGGTGTTCCATTTCCACAACAAGTATATAGCATTATTGGTCTAGTATTGCAAATCAAACAATTTGGGCCACCACCTAATGCTGGTCTATCACAGCTGTCCAAACAATTTTCAGGGCAAGCATTTTGTTGTAAAATTAAAATCACTTTTAATATTTCTGCAATGCAACCTTGAGAGTCATTATTGTTATTATTGTTACACATAATATTTCCCCTTTCATGTATTCTCATTTATAATTTATGAATTTAAAGCATAATTGTGAATTATTTTCCAAAAAAAAAGAATATTATTTTTAATAATACTCTTATTTTATTTCTTTACCACAGTTTGGACAAAACTTAGTATTTTTAGCTACTTGTTTTCCACAGTTTGAGCAAAATTTAGAATCTTTGCTAACATTTTTATCGTTTGCATTATTGTTATCTTTAAATATAATATCATTCATAGGTTTTTCACCAATGTATTTAGCATTTCCACATCCTAAAATTAGATAAAATATAGGTGATAAAAGTATTAATCCCACTGCATAAGAATCTTCTTTTCCAAAACTACGAGCTAAACTTACATTTAAAAGAATTGAAAAATAAATAGAAACTGCTATTGATGCTAATGACCCAATAATTGGAATAAAACTTAAAAATGGAGATAATACAACTATTAATATCCACCATGGATTAACACCAGTAATTTTACATATTTGATATGTATTATAAATTGGGATAATTCCTGCCCATCCTGGTTTATTGGCTTTCTTTAAAATTTTCCAAGTTCCAATAATTTGTAGTATAGCAATTCCAAGTGCAATAACAGAAATAATAATAACTATAACTGCTATACCTAAAAATGCTGCACCTACTGCATCGTATGAATTGTAATTATACATCTTTAACTCCTTTCATTAATAATATAATAACATATAAAATAATTTTATTCCATATTTATTATAGTTTTATTTTTCACAATAATATAGTATAATGAAGATGGTGATAATTTATGTTAAATATAATAATCCAATATAGCATAATATTTTTAGTTTTAATCTTTATAGCATTAATTGCTATAAAACTTTCTAAAAAAGACTTTAATATTGAGGCAAATAAATTAATAAGTTATTTAGGCGGAAAAGATAATATAATTAATGCTGAATGTAATTTATCAAGATTTAAAGTTATTTTAAAAGATGTTTCAATAGTTGATAAAGATGGTATTCAAAAATTAGGTGCTAAAGGCATAGTTGAGATTGATAACCAATTAAAAATAATTTTTGGAAAAGACGCTAAACAATTAAAAAAATATATTAACGAAATATTATAAAAATTTTAATACAAATGAAAAAAAAGAATTTAATTCTTTCAGACTGTTGACAAAGTCGAAAAAATTTTGAATTTTGAAAACAGTCTTTTTATTTTGAAAAAAATATAATATAA
>CANQYB010000027.1 GCA_947627975.1 uncultured Bacilli bacterium
TAATCAAAAATATATTATATCTTAAAATAATAATTATTAAAAGTTTTTATGTAAATTAAAAAAAGATAAATAAATTTATTTATCTTTTTTATTTTTTATAATGCATTTAAACTGGTTGCATATTTTTAAACTTTTGATCTTTTTTTACTTCATCAATTCGTTTAGCAATAATAATTTTTTTAATATCATAGGTAATTAAATCAGAACTTGAAATATTTTTCCCCAATAAATTAGAAATACTTATTGATAACCTGTCTAACATTTCTAAAGAAGGATTTCTTTTGCCTTTTTCCAATTGATTAATATAATTTAAACTTGTATCTATAACTTCAGCAAATTTTTCTTGGGATAATTTTGCTAAATGTCTATAATATTTAAGATTTATTGCTAAAATATCTCTGCTTTCTAAATTGATATTATTCGCCTCCAATCATTTCTAAAAAAATAAAATATTTTAGCTGATAAGTATTTAAATATTATAAAAAAATATTATTTTAAATTCTTTGTAACAATTGTTATAAAGACATTACAATTAAAATTTTATATATTAAAAAGTTAATTTGTTGACTTAACTTTAATTAAATGTTAGAATCAAAGTAGATATAAGAAATTTTATCAATTGTTTTGTTTATTAATTATTTGTTGTATGAGGAGTGGTAATTTAATAATAAATAAATAATTTACTTATTAAATTAATTACTATGCTTATTTTTTATTAAAATAAATTTTTTAAAATATCTCTGCGTAGTAAAAATTAATTGTTTTTGCAATTATTAATAGAGATTAGAAAAATATTTTTATATAATTGCTTAAACTTTAAGTGATTTTTTCATATGATAAATTGATAATAATATAAATTTTTTTAAGAAGTGAAGGTGAATTTATGAATGAAAAAAAAGACAAATCTAAAAAAAGTAAAAAATTGAAAATTGGAATTATTTTTGGTATTTTAATTTTAATTGTTATAATCTTTTTACTAATTAAAGGTTGTGAAATTAAAAAGTATACTGTTAAATTTAATTCTGATGGGGGAACTATTGTAAAAGATATTGAAGTAAAAGAAAATGAAACAGTAAAAAGGCCAAAAGATCCTAGTAAGAATGGATATTACTTTGAAGGATGGTATTATAAAAACAAATTATTTAATTTTAATACTAAAATAACTAAAAATATTACTTTAAAAGCATATTGGAACCTAGGTATTAATTTAAATAAAACTAAAATGGGATTAATTGTTGGACAAAATGAAAAAATTGAAATATTAAAATTGCCTAACGGAATAAGTGAAAAAGACTTAATATATTCATCAAGTGATGAAAGTATTGCTATAGTTGATAAAAATGGTAATATAAAAGGACTTAAAAAAGGAACAGTAATGATTACTGTAAAATCTAAAGATGGTAAATATAGTGCTTCTGTTACAGTTACTGTAACAAATGAAGAAATTGAAGTTCAAACTGTTTTGATAAATGGACCTAGTTCAGTAAATGTTGGAAATAATATTAAATTATCAACTACGTTTAAACCTAGTAATGCAACTAATCAAAAATTAACATGGAAAAGTAGTAATTCAGAAATTGCAACTGTTGATCAAAATGGTAATGTTAAAGGACTAAAAGTTGGAACTGTAACTATTACTGTAACAACAGCAAATGGAAAGACAGCAACAAAAAAAATTACTGTAAGAGATTCATCTACATCACATAATAGTAATAGTAATAACAATAACAATAATAGTAATAGTAATAACAATAATAATAGTAATAATTCAAGTGGTGGCCAACAACAAGAACAGCCTAAACAGGATAAATATTCAATTACTTTTACTAGAGAAAGACAAGAAGGTACTGGAAATACAATGCAATATACTTTTGTAGTATATAAAAATGGTAGTTCATTTAATGATTTTCTCGGTATTGAATGTGGAGGAGTTAGTATTACACCTAAATTAAGGTATGTATCTTTACAATCTGAAGATCATAGTGCAAAATTAACACTAAGTGATGGATCTGTTATATATATAACAGTTAATTATAGAGGTTAGGAGGAATAAAAATGATTAAAAAAAATGTTAAATATTTTGTAATTACTATTGCATTATTATTAATATCAACACTTTCTGTGTCTGCAAGAGAAGTTACCATTGATGATTTAGGAAAACAGATTGATACTTATGCCAATAAATATGAAGAAGATATTAATTCATACTATATTATAGGTAATTATGTATTTACATCACATTACAAACTAGATACAAGAGATATAATGCTAGCCGCAAGAAGTATTTCTATGAATGGTGATGAATTTAATGGTAGTAATTTAAATACTGCATTAGGTAAAATGACTATTCATCAAGTTAAAAGAACATTTGATAATAAATATAAACCAACAGGTTGGGAAATTATTAAAAATTATGTAGGAGAAACTAAATTAGAAAAAAATACCAAATTTAATATTAAATATATTGATTATGAATATTTAAAAGACCTTTATATAGTAACATTAGATGCTGATGGCGATGGTGATTATCAAAAATCAATTTCTATTGAAGAAAATGAATTAATTAAAGAATCTTCAATTACGGGAAAAAATGCTCCCAAAAAAGCTGGATATCATTTTAAAGCATGGGTTAAAGAAGATGGTAAAACTCCATGGGATTTTGAGAATGACAAAGTAGATAAAAATACAACTTTAAAAGCAACATGGTATGAAGAAGTTAATACTGATGATTTATTAGAAAAAGCTCAGCAAACTATTAATGAAGGTACTAAGAAAAATGGATATTATTATGATGTTATTTTTGATAAAAAAGAATCTTCTTTAACATTTGAAGTTTTTGATAAAAATAAGAAAAACAGTGAAATATCAAATACTGGTTTAATTGGTGATATTGTTAATATTGTGAAAAATAAAAATGTTAAAGCATTAACTATATCAAATAATCAAGAAAATGTAATATTTGATGCTGATGATGTTGATAATGGTGCTGGACCAACTTCTAATGCTTGGAAACAATTTGCTTTATTATTATGTAAATTAACGGGAAAAGATTGTTCTGATGAAAAAAAAGTACAAGAAAGTTTTAAAACAATTACTTTAGGTGATTTATTAAAATTAAATGATTTAACTTTAAAAATTACATTAGAAGAAGATAAAGCACGTTCTCAAAATAATAAAATTGAGGAAACATATACTATTAAATTTAATTATGATGCAAATTCAATAATTAGTACTGTTTCAAATAATGATATTAAAAGTTTACAAGAAAAATTTAATTATAATTATGAAAATACGTATAATATTACTGGAGAAAATGGTGAATATAAGGTAACAGGTTATGTAACAGAACAAGATGGTGTTAATGGCTTTGGTTCTAATCCATCAAAATACTATTTTGCATATACAATTGAATTAGAAGATGAAATTGATACAAATGCTGTTACTATTAAAATTCCTAAAAAAGATGATCCAAAAAGCGATAATGATTATAATATAGTTAAAGGATTATCTAAAGAAGGAAAACTTACTGTTTTAATGGAAGTTGAAGAAAAGGAAAATATAAAATATCGAGATATTATTATAATGATCGATGAAATACCAACTAAATTAAGGATAGATTTTTCTGAATTACGTCTTGAAAAAAGTTCAAAATTTATTATACAAAGTGTAGATGATGTAGAAGATGCTATTACTAAATTAGGAAGTGATTTTGGTTGGAAAAAAGAAGATGAATTTAAAACTGATTTTTCTATTGAAGATAAAAATGTAAAAATAAATGGATTTCTTCCAATATTAGATTCATTTAGTAATGATAAAAAACCATTTGGAGAAGATGATAAAACTGGTTATTATTTACCATTTGTTATTAAAACATTATCAAAAAAACAAATAACTGATAACAAAAAAACGACTGTTGAATTTATTCATAAAGGAGAATCATCAAAGAAAATTACTGCTGATTCTTTTGATGGAGAAGATACTTTATATGTTTTAAAACATCTTGATAAAGATGCAATTGATAAAACATTTACAATAATAGTTGATATGGATGGCGAAGGAATAGATTATGCTCCATATACTTTAACTTTTGATTGGAGTAATTTAGAATTACAAGATAAAAGTATGTCTACTGATTCTAAGATTGCCAATAATAAAGATAATTCCGAAACTACTGAACATAACGGATTTGTATCTGAGGATGATAAAAATAAATTAAAAGAGTGGGGATATAATTTTGATTTAGAAAATAAAGATCTAATATTAACAAAAAGCGGTGATAAGTATAATTTATCTGGAACACTTAAAGAACAAGATATTAGTGATAAAGCTGGTTTTAAAGAAACAAAAGGTTATTATATTCCAATAAAAATTTATGGCCCTACAAAAGAACAATTAAATGGTTCATCTGTTGATTTAAATAGTTGGATAGTTGAAGTACATGATGAAGATGGAAACCCTAAAACTATTAAACCATCAGATGCAGATTATAAGAATGGTTTTATTACTGTATTGTTTAAGTTAAAAGATAATGAAGAAAAAAAGCTTACTTATAAAATAGATTGGGATGGATATGGAAAATATTTCTTACCATTTGAAGAAACTATTGATTATACTTCATTAAATTTAATAGAATCTAGTAAAGTATTTGTTAGACCTCAAGTTAATGGCAAAGAATATGAGTGTACATTCTATGAGGGTGACAATATCATAAATGAAATAAATAAAGTATTGGAAAAAAATAATATAACAGTAAATGGTAATGATTATCGTACATTTGCTGGTTGGTACAAAATGGAAGAAGATAGTTTAGAAAGTTCTAAAACTTATCAAAAAATTGAAGATAATGAAGTAGTTAGTGGACATAAAACTGTTAAAATTGAAGGACATTGGAATATAAATGTAGATAAATTTGTGGAAGATGTTGTAACAAATTCCAAAGGTTCTTCTGATAATATTAGTTTAAATAAAATGAAAAAAGAAATTACTATAAATATTAATAAACCTAATATTACTTTAAATGAACTTGCTAAAACAAGTATTCCTGGAACTATAGCTTATATACTTGAAAAAAATGAAATAAAAGATATTACATTAGAATTTGGAAAGCAAAATGTAGAATTTAGTTCAACAAATTTAAAATCAAAAGAAGAAATAATTAAAGAAATTAAAGATGCATTTGATAAAGAATTAGATAATCATGAAGCTGTTGCTACTTTAGATCAATTAGAATATTCTGATAAAGATTTCTCAATAAAAATAGGAAAAGTTGATAATACAGTAACTTTAATAGATGAAAATGAAAGTCAGATTACTGAAGATACTGACAAAAAATATACATTTAAGTTCAACTCAGATTTTGCAGTAGTAAATCAAAATCCAGATTCTAATTTAGGTGCTAAAAATATTACAGATGCTATATCAAAAAATTATAAGACAATATATATAGACGATATTGACTATACTGAAGAAAAAACAATTAACATTAGTGCTAATCAAGAAGTTACAATTAAACCAATAGATGGTAAAAAAGATACAACGATTACTACAACAGGAGATAGTGTTAATTATGCTGTTGTTGTAAATAAAGGAAATGTAACATTTGAAGATTTAAAAATTACTGGTGGTAAAAAGGCAGAAATAAAAGTGGAACAAAATGCAACTGTTACTGTTAAGAATATTGATGTTTCAGGAAATATTGAAGAACCTAAACCAAGTAAAGATTCAGATGAAATGAATGCGAATATCTTAGTTGAAGGTAAATTGACTGTAAATTCATCAATAATAAATAATAATGAAACTTATAAAAAACCAACAATAGCCTTAGTTAAAGCATGGACATATCCAGGTATTGTATCTGGTGAAGAAAAAGAAGAATCAAAAAATGATATACCTACTGCTGCAAAAGTAAATGCACCATCAATGACAAAAAATGAAAGATACAGTATAATAGAAGTAAATAAATTAGATGGAATTGACAGCACTGAAGAAACTTATTATGGAGAGTTCTATTATGTAAATAAAAATAATTCATATATTTATTACATGGCTATTATGGATGACAAAATAACAACTTCTAGTCCGTATGATAAAATTAAAATATATTATTATAATGATAATATTAATATTACAGAATTAGGATATAAATCTGGAGAAACACCTACTTCAGGAAATGAAGTTTTTGATAAATTAGTTTTAAAGGATAATGAAAAAACTGAAATTAAGGACAATACAAAACCTAATGAGTTAGGATTTTTACCTCACAATACTAATGTAGTGTATGCCAAATACAAAAAAAATCCTTCTGCTAGTATTTCATATCAACAAGTAGATGGTTTAAATACAAAAAATGGTAATCTTTCTGGAACATTAACTACTCAAACAAATGGTAAATACATAATTCCTGTAAATTTATCTTCTGAAAAATTTAATGAATCAACGACATTAAAAGTAACAGATCCAAATGGAAATACAAATAACTATAAGTATAGTGATGATACAGAAGATGGAATAGCTAAAGTATCTACTACAAAGACTATGACATTGTCATTAGAAGCTATTAAATCATCTAAGATAACAGGTGAAAATGGTAAATTATATACTATGGAATTAGATATTGATGGTAATGAAAAAAATTATGAGCCAGAAACTTATGAAGTTGATTATAATAATGTAACAACATTAGAAGAAAAAATTAATAAAGCTGCAGAAAATACAAGTAATGCTAAAAATTTAACGATTACTAAAAATAATATTATTAAAAATTTAGAAGAAAAATTCTCATATAAATATGATAAAGAAAAAGATTTAACATTATATAATAATGATGAATATTCTTTTAGATATAAAAATGTAGTAACTTCCCATACTGGGCCAATTATTATAGCAGTTAAAAAATTAGTGACACCTCAATCTGATGGTGAATCTAGACCAAAAATAAATGATAATTGGGAATTTGCTAATTTCTTTTCCCAGGTAAGTATGGGATCACATGAAATATCATTATTACAAGATGTTATGAAAAATACATCTATAAATGCTATTGATAAAGTAAAAAAAGTGAATAATGAAGAAAATACTTATGAAGTAACATTAAATAAAGATAAATTAAGCAATTGGCTTAATAATGCATATTTAGATGGAATAAGAACTGAACCAAAAAAAGAACAAAGTCAAGATCTTGTTAAAGATGAAGATAATAATATTAAATTAAAAGTAGTTCTTGATTCTAATGAAAAATATTTAGTAAGCATTAAAACAATGGCAGACTTTGATATTACTACAAATAGTGGAATATCTTACAAAAATAACCAAATAGATGTACAATTTAAAGATATTAATAATACTAAAATTGAATCTCCACTTAAATTCTTAGCAAAAGACGGTGAAGAATTAATGCCAGAAGATATTAAAAAATTCTATGAAGATTGTAAAAAATGGCATAAAGCAAAGACTGGAGCAGAAATATACGAAGGTTAATGATATGGGTGTGATAAATTCACACCTTTATTAAACTAGTTAGGAGAAAAAAACATGAAAAAATTTTTATTATTGCTTTTTCTTATGATTTTTATATGTTTTCCTGTTAAATCGCATGCTATTGCAACCAATTCTTCTTATAGTGTTAAAGTATATTTCTTTTACAATGACAAAGATAAAGATTTTAATAAAGCAAAAGAATGGTTAGAAGAATATCAAAAAGATAGTTTTATAAATGTTGATTATTTAAATATAGATGAAAGCAAAGAACTTTATAGTGATGTAAGAAAATCATTAAAAATTAAAAATAATAAAATGCCATTTATAATAATTGGCTCAAACTACTTTATTGGATTTAATAATAAAATCAAAGAAAATTTAACTAAAGTAATTAAAGCTTATGAAAAAGCCGAAAAAAATTGTGATATAGTATCAAAAATAAGAAATAAAGAAAATATTAAAGAATGTATAAAAGTAAATAAAAATATATATAATCAATCAACTAGACTTCCTACTTTTGTGATAATTATCATTATACTAGTTGGTGTTTGTTTAATTATAGGTACAAATTTGATTATCAAGAAGAAAAAAATATTAAGTAGGTTACATAAATAATCTACTTTTATAATTATATAAAAATAAAGTAGCATTATAGCTACTTTATTTTAATTTTTTCTTAGTAATAAGTTTATCAAATGATAGAAGTATTGCTGGTAAAAGTAGTAATATTAAAACTGCAGAGCATATAGTTCCTTTTGATAAAGTTATACATATTTTTGAAGTAATATTTGCTGAAAAATAACCAACAATTAATGTAACAATTATCAAAATAGAAGAGCTAGTAGAAATAGTATGAATTGATTTGTTATAAGCATTAATAACCGAATTAAATTTATTATTTTTCTTTCTTGATTCTAAGTAGTAAGAAGTGTATACAATAGCATAATCAATAGTAGCACCCATTAGTATACTTTGAACTATTAATAATGCAATAAAATATACAGGTTCTTTAGATACTGATAATATTCCCATAGTTAAAAATACAGCACATTGAATAACCAATACTAAAATTAATGGTATTAAAAATGATTTAAACGTAACTGCAACTACAATAAATATAAATATCATGGTTAAAATAGTAATTAAATTCATTTCTCGATCAAAAGATTTACTCATATCAAAAGCCATAGGGGTATCTCCAATAACATAAATATCATTACCTATATTTTTTAAATCAGTTCTTAATTTTTTTACAAACTCTAATGATTCTTTATCTTCTAATTTAAATGTTGTATTTAAAATTATTCTTGAGTATTTATTGCTAATAAGAAGCTTTTTAGAATCTTTAATAGTATTTTTTGCTGTTTTAATATTATTTTTAGTTTCAGTATCAATATATTCTTTAAATAAATTACTATAAATTATATCTTTATTTAGATAATTAATAAATTCTTCTATAGTTAATTTATAATTATTGTTATAATTATTAATACTTCCATAATAAATATAAACTAGTTCAAATAAATTTTTGTTTAAATCATTACTTAAAGTAGATAAATTACTGTATATGTCTTTATAAGTAAATTTTTGATTATTAACAGTGTCATTCATTATATTTGATAAAGTATTTAATTTAGCAATTTCACTTTTATCGATATTATTATATTGAGAATTATTAACAATATTATTTAACATATAATTTATAAAATTATTTAAACTCATATTTTTATTATAACTATTAATTTTAATATCATATAAAGAGTAAAGTATTTTTAGCTTATTTTGGTCAATATTTAATAATGATGTCATCTCTTGAATAGAATATTTTTTATTATTTATAACGCTTTCCATAATTTCATTAACCATACTTAAAGTTTTTATTTTATCTTTATCTAAATTAATTTTAGGATCATTTTTATTTTCTAATAAAAATTTAACAAAATTTAATGGACTAATTTTATTATCAGAATTTTTTGTATAGTTTATCAAGTTATATAAATTATTTATCATATTTTTATCTACATTTAGCAAGGAACTAATATCATCACTTGAATATAAAATTTTATCTGTATTAAGTGTATCATCTATTACCAGTTTTAAAAGTGATAAATCATTTTTGATATTATCATCAAAAAATGAATTAAAATTATTTAAAGTAAATTCAATAAATTCGCTAGGTGTCATAGTAGTATTATCATCTAATTTTGCTTGTGAATATACAAGATTTACTAAATTAGGATTTATATTTTTAAAATAGTCTATTAAATCTACTTTATTTAATTTATTACCATTTATATTATTTTCATTTAAAGCGATATTAAATAAGTTAGTTAATTTACTTACATCAACATCATTTAAATAAGTTGTATTATTTTTTAAATTATAAGTATTAATAATTAAATCAGAAATAGAAAATTTATTATCATTATTTTTATTTAAATTATATAGTAATAATAAATTATCAACAGACTGTTTATCAAGATTAAAGTGATTTGCTATTGAAGTCGCATCTTGTTTATTTTGAATATAATTTTTATTTGTAAAAAATGATAATTGGTTTAAATAATTTAGTTGTTCTTTAGTAAATGAGCTTTTATAAGTATTATCAGTTAATACATTTCTATTTATAAAATTTAGAAAACTATTTATATCAATTTTTATATTGACTTCATCAGCATGATTTAAAACATAAATATTATCTATCATTTTTGAATCAATACTTAATATATTAGCAATTTCTATACTTGTTCTTTTTTTATTAATTAAATCTACATTTGTAAAATTTTTTAATTTTTGTATATTATTTTTCATTTCATTATCTATTTCTTTATTTAAAGAATTGTTTTTATAAATTTCACTTTCTATAAAATTTATAAATTCATTATATGATAATTTTAAATTATTATTTTTATTATAATAGTTATAATATACTATTTTTAATAAATAATCTTCTATATTAGTGTTATTATCTAGATCATTTAATCTAGTATTTAAATCTTTATAATTTAATTTTTCTCCAATTGTGTTCCCATAACATAGTACATTAGTAATTTTGTTGTTACTTAAATTTTTACAATATTTTGCTATCTTATTTTCGTATTTATTATTATAGATTATAGCTATTTGGTTATTTTCTTTAAAATATTTTTGAACGTCATCATTTTCACTATCAGTATAAGTTATTCCTAATGTACCTTTTAAAAAATATGCAATTATAAATATTATTATAAATAAACTTGTAAGAATATATCTTAATTTATAAGAAAATTTACCTAAAAAATCCATTTTAAAATGAACTGTTTTTTTCTGTGTTTTCTTTATTAAATTATCGCTTAATATAAGTAAAGCAGGTAAACATAAAAATATACTTAATAAACTAAGTAAAACTCCTTTTGCTAGAACAAAACCTAAATCTTTGCCAATTGTAAAACTCATAAATACTAATGCAAGTAAGCCAACAATTGTTGTGATTGAACTACTAGATATAGATTTGAAAGAGTAATATAGAGCTTTTTTCATTGCTTCTTCTTTATTATCATTTTTTTCTCTTTCTTGACTGTATCTATTAATTAACATTATAGAATAATCAATTGATAAGGCCATTTGAAGAATAGCACATATTGAATTAGTAATATTTGAAATATTTGGAAATATAATATTACTTCCTTTATTAATAAGTACAGCTAGTAAAATAGTTATAAGTATTAATATTGGTTCAACATATGAATCACACATTACTATTAAAATTAAAAAGGCACAAAAAACAGCTAAGACTACAATCCATAATGGTAATACATCACCATTAGCTTCATTTATTGAGCCACTAAAATAAACATCATAGTCTTTATATTCTTTTTTTATTTTATTAAAAATTTTTTTAGCTATTTTTGAGTCATCATAATTATCTACTTTGATGACATATAATGTGTAATCTTTTTTGTTATAATCTTTTGAATTATTATATAATACTTCAGATACATTATCTATATTTTTCAATTCCTTTTTAATCTTTTCTTTTTCATTTGATGATAAACCCTTAAACATTACATTTAAATTACTTTCTTTTATATCATCAAAATATTTATTCATAATATTAACACCAATTTTAGTTTCGCTAGTTTTTGGTAAATATTGTGTCATATCATAATTTATTTTAACTTTATTACTTAAAAATAGTGCTAAAGCAGATATAATTATAAAGATTACTAAAATAAAATTTTTCTTATTTACAATAAAATCAGTTACTTTTTTCATTATTTTTTTCGTCTCTTTTCCATGTGCTTAAATAAATGAGCACTTTATTAATTATATTATTTTAAAATAAAAATACAACAGACAATTTTTTACATTTGCCTAAAACTTTATAATTAGTTATAATATTGTTGGTGATACTAATGGAAAGAAAAAAAGATAAAAGAAATTTAGATACAAAGAATAAAATTGTAAATGGTTTTAAAAAAATTGCTTTAAAAAAACCTATGAACAAAATTACTATTTCAGAATTAACTAAATATTGTAATATAAATAGAAATACATTTTATTATCATTTTGAAGATATAAAAACATTGATGGAGTGGATTCTATCTTCGGAAATAACTAATATACTAGATAATATAGATGTAAAAAATACTGAAAAATTATTATATTCTATTTTTGATTATGTAGAAAAAAATGAAAAGTTACTTGAATCAGCTTATTCTTCATTTGGAAGAGAAAAATTAAGAAAACTATTATATCCTTATTTTTACAACACTTTAAATAACTTAATAATAGAAAAAAATTTAACCGATATTTATGATGATAAATTTAAAGATTTTGTAATAAATTTTTATAGTGGTGGTATTGCATATACTATTTTTGATTATATTAAAAAAGATAACAAAGAAAAAGAAAAAATTATAAACTTTTTATTATTAATGAATAAAAATATTGATTTAATTATTAAAAGTTATTACTAAAATTTAAATAGTGGTGAAATTTATATCCATTATTGTTTTTGAATTTGTTTAAAGATACAGTTTAACCTGCTAACAAAATTGATAAGGAACTTTCTAAATTTAAGAAATATTCTTTAATACATATAAAATAATTAGAAATATGATATAATAATTATAAATTTAGGAGTGATATAAAATGATGATTTGTCCTGAAACTTACATTAATACTCAAAAAAGAAAAACATATAAAGAATTAATAAAAGAACGAAATAAATTGATAAATGATATAAAAAATTTTGAAAATGGTATTATGAAAAATTCATATTTAACAATTGATCCAGCACCAGAAGTAATTTATCAATATAATTTAATGTATCTTAGAGAATTATGTAAACTTATTTTAGAAAAATATAACAAAGAATATAATGTTTGATGAAA
>CANQYB010000028.1 GCA_947627975.1 uncultured Bacilli bacterium
TTTTCACCAAATAAATTAATTTCATTAGTTATTAATTTTTTAGAAGAAGCAAACCATCTTTTTTCATAAAATTCATTATAATTTGGAATATAAGTCTTAGGAATTATACCTAAAATTTTTCCTTTATTTATAACTACTGCTGTATTAAAAAGACAATTATCTTTTTTAATAGGTGCCCCAACAATAAAGACAATATCTTTTTCTTTTGAAAATTTTATTAAATTTTTTAAAGAATTTAAAGTATTATCAATTAATGTATTGTGTAAAAATAAATCATTACAAGTATATCCAGTAATAGAAAGTTCAGGAAAAGTCAATATATCTATATTTTTAGAGATAGCTAGATCAATCTGTTTTTTTATTTCTTCTGTATTAAATATAGTATCAGCTACTTTTAATTTTGGTACTGATGCTCCCACTCTAATAAAGCCAAATTCTTTCATAATTTTATCTCCTTATCTAAATTTATTTTTTCTATTTTTAATATATTTTTTAGCTTTTGCAAAAGTAGTTAAAGTATTTCCTCCTTCAATGTAGTTCATATCAATTAATTCTAACGCTTCTTCAAAAGAACATTCAAAATATTTTACAAATTCTCCTGGATCTAAATTTTGATCATATTTTTTTTCACAATCAAGTCCTAAAAATAATTGATTATAAGCAGAACTACATCCCTCATCTTGATAAAAACCACCAAGAGAAATTAGTTTAGATGGTACATAACCTATTTCCTCCCTTAATTCTCTTAAAGCTGCCTCTTTGCCACTTTCATTTTTTTCAATATAACCAGCAGGAATTCCTATTCCTACAGTTTTTTTAGTAAAAATTCTGGGCTCAATAGTTAAAACTACATTATTTTCTTTGGTAAGAGGTAAAATTATAGCTGCACTTCCTTCATTTTGTCCTTTAATTAATTTTTCTAGTCTAATAGTTTTACCATTATTTAAAGTACAATCATATGTTTCAATTTTTAAAAATTTTGGGTTATCGTCTGATTTTTTAAGGTCAACTGTTTTTAAATTTTCAATTAAATTTTTAAGTTCTAATAATTTTTCACTACGCATATTATTCACCTCTTACTTTTTTCTTAGTTTTTATAATCATATCATTTTTAAAATCAACATAATCTTTTGTTCCATCAACATAATATATATGAGGATTTTCAATTCGTTTTACTTCTTCATAAATAGTAGCCATTTGATCATTACAATATTTTTGTTTTTTAAAAATATCTGGATCATCATAAACTAATTTTCCATTTATAAATATTGGTTTTTGTAATTCAACAAGTTCAAAATCATTAATCATTGTTGATTTTAAAAAGTTATTTGTACTAATAATTAATAAATTGTCTTTTTTTATTTTTTCATTTTGCCTTGTCATAATATCAGCAATTGCATATCCTGTTTTTTTATCATAAGCTCGGTATAATTTTTTGAAATCTGGATTAAGAATTTTTACAACATCATTACTTATTTTAATTTTGGGAATCATTACTCCATTTTGTTTAAGTGCAACTTCCTTGTAAACACACCCCATTCTTCCTTCTGGTTTAGAAATATTATCTCCAACACCTAATGAATCAAATTCAGCTCCTTGACTAATTAATGATTGAATAGTTTTATCAGTAAGTCCATTACTTAAACAAATTTTTGCCTGAGGAAATCCATTTTCTATAAGCATTTTTCTAGTTTGTTTTGAAAGATAAGCAAGATCTCCTGAATCGATTCTTACTCCAATATTATCTGTTAAAATATTTTTTTCTTTCATATATTTAAATGTTTTAATTGCATTTGGTACACCACTTTTTAAAGTATCGTATGTATCTACTAATAGTGTACAATTATTTGGAAATGTTTGAGCGTAATTTTTAAACGCTTCATATTCAGAATCAAATGATTCTATATAGCTATGAGCCATTGTTCCCATAGGTTTAATATTTAGCATATTAGCGGCTTGATTATTACTTGTTCCAACACATCCAGCCATAATTCCATAAATAGAGGCATCAATTGCTGCTTCACATCCATCGGCTCTTCTAGCTCCAAATTCCATTACACCAACTCCTTTTGGAGTCGCTTCTATAATTCTTCTAGCCCCTGTAGCATGTTCCATAGCACCATTTATTATTGCCAAAATTGCTGTTTCTAAAACTTGTGCTTCAATTAATGGGGCTTTTACTGTTAGAATTGGTTCATTTGGAAATACAGGAGTTCCATCAGGAATAGCATATATATCACCAGTAAATTTAAAATTTTTAAAATAATTTATGATATCTTCACTATATCCTTTATTTCTAAAAGTTTCTAAATCTGTATCATTATATTTTAAATTTTGAATAAATGGTATTATTTTATCAAGTCCTGCCATAATAGCATATCCACCATTATTGGGTATATTTCTAAAGAATACATCAAATACTGCTTCTTCTTCATTCTTTTTAACTTTAAAATAAACATTAGACATAGTATATTCATATTCATCAGTTAATGTTGTATAATTTCTTGCTAATCTTTCATATCCATTATATATTTTCATAATTACATCTCCTTATCTCTTATTTCTTTCTATAAATTTTTACGCCATTTTCTTCCATATGTTGAAGAGCTCTTTTTGTTACCTCATCTGCTTCATGTCCAGGTGCATTAAATGTATCAATAGCATCAGCATGGACACCAACTTCAATATTGCGATTTAATTGATCAAAATAATTTTTAGAAGTAATAGCACCATTTGTTACACATATTTCTGATAAGCAACCCATAAATTCCACCCTTTTTAAATTTGTTAATTTCTCAAAAAAGGGAATAACTTGAGGTGCTACCATAAAGTTAGTTGAATTTTTTTCAAAATCAAAAGCATTTTTATACCATTTTTCTAATTCAGAAATAATTAGCTCTTCACCACTTCCTCTAACACAATGTTTTCCAAATGTGAGAAATTCAATTGAATCATTATCATGTACATCTCTGATAATTACATTTGCAGCATCTTCTCTTTTTTCAAATTCATTTAATAATTCTTGTTGTCTTGGTACTACTCTCATAATTGACAGTTGCGCTAAGGCTCCTTTTTTAACAAAGCCATTTACCATATCAATAGTAATAAGTAGTTTTTTTATTTTTTCTAATTGTTCCTTTTTTTGTTCATTATTTTTTATTTTCATATAATCTCCTTCTTCCTTATTAACATTTTGTTAATATCAATTATTAATTTTAAAACAGAATTTTTGTTTCTGTTATTAACATTATATTAATATCACAAATTTTTGTCAACCTTTTTTTACTAAAAAAAAAAAGATTTCTTAAAATCTTTTAAATCTTTTTTATTGTTATGTAAATTTAAAATACTACTTTTTTAATTTTATATTATTTACATATGGAATAAGCTCATTTACAAAAAATTCTTCATAATTTTGATAATTTTTTTTATTCAAAATTGTAAAGCTTATAATATCTTCTAAATAAGTAAAGCCATGTTCAACAATCCAACTCTTAATTACAGTATCATAGTATTTTTTAGTTAAAATAAAAGCATTTGCTCTTACAAAATATTCATACAATAATATTTTTTTATTATTATAAGTTTGTGGTAAATTATTATAAATTGCTTCAGCAAAGAAATTATCTAAATCTGAAAAAAGAAAAATATATTTATCAACTAAATTATTTACTATGACATGAGAATATTCATGAAATAAACATTCAAGCAAATATTTTTTATCATATACAAATTTATTTTCCTCCTTAGCCCATTCTATACCTCGAATATAAAATATATTTTTATTTTTATCATGATAAGAAAAACCACCATTCATTAGTATTGAGGGAATATAATTAAAACTTTTTAATTTACACCCATAAAAAATTTCTATATCATTTAAATTTAAATTAGATGGAAAATCACAAAATTTAGAAAGTAGTTGTATAAAAAAATTTTTATGATTATCAAAAAAATTATCCCAATTTATTTTTTCTGCATAAGATTTAAAATTTCTTGCAAATTTATTTATATCAACTCCTCCTAAATATTTAGTTAAATCGTCAAAATTAATTTTTTCATTATTTATTTCATAATTATCATTCAAACTTAAAGCTATCTGTACAAAAATACTTTCATCTTCAAATTTTAGTATGTCATTAATTAATTATTTAATATCACAAATTTTTATAATTTGTTCTAATTCATTTAAATATGGTATTGGAGGTATTTCAACATAATCTAATTCTTCTGACTTATCTGGAAAATTTTTTATATAAACTGCTTGAATAGCTAAAATCAACTCTAATTTCTTATCACATATTACATTTAAATTATTAAATGCTTTTATTATCATAATAATACACCATCCTAATTATATAAAAATAAAAATTTATAAATACTTTAAAACTGAAAAATAAATTAATAAATATCATAAAGTGGTGTCCCAGGGCAGATTCGAACTGCCGACCTATTGCTTAGGAGGCAATTGCTCTATCCAACTGAGCTACAAGGACATATATTTATTATACTATAAAAAAAGAGTTTAATAAACTCTATCTTGAAACAATAATTGTATTAAAAATAAACAGAAAAAATATTGAAATAGGCAAAACAAATTTCGTACTACATCCTTCTTTAATAGACACTGCTTTATCTGCAATAATTACAACTCACCTTTATTATGTTTTAGCATTTTTAAAATTTTTCTTTTATTATTTTCAAAATACCTTTCAATATTACAATCTAATGCATAATATTTTGAATTATTATTTTCAAAATACTTTTCAATATTTCTATTTATTGCATAATGTTGTGGATCAAAAATAGGTTTGATATCGTTTACTAGACTTATTATTTTATTAAATTCTTCATCTTCATTTTTTACATTGCTTGTTATTTCTTTTAAATTTAAGTATTCTTTAAATTTGCCTGTTTTATATTTTTTATCAAGAAAAATTGCCAAATCCCAATAAAATTCATAATTAATTATGTAATGTTTTAAAAAAGTTTTATAAATCATTAAAGCTTCTTGTGGCATATATTCTTCAGCAATAAAAATATATTCATTACTTTTTTTTACTATTGTTTTTGCTTCTTCATCAATTATAGTATTAAATTTTATTTTATTAGAATCGTTTAGTTTAATTAAAGTAGCAATTAACTCTTCTTCATAAATTGATTTTTTTATTACATTGGAAAAATCACTATAATCATCACTAATACTATTACTAATTAAGTTTATAATATTTAAATCTAAATTTTGTTTTTCTATTACACAATTACAATTAATATTAGAATCATTACATATTTTTTCAAATTTTTTAACTAATTTCCATTTTAACATTTCAATACAATAATTATATAAATTTTTTTCTTGACCAGGAATTTGTAATTCACATGGTATCGTAACCGAGCCTAATTCTGTAAATATATCATGAAAATAATTATATATATCATTTTTTTTGATAGTTGGCATAATTAAAAAAGGAATTATTTTAGTTGTTTTATTAAATTGATAGATTTTAATACCACTATAAATTTTTTGATTTTGTGGAAATTTATTACTGGTAATATCAATAAAAACAATTTTTGAAACAATTTTCAAACGTCTTAATAATTCATTTTCATTTATATAAATTCTTTTAAATTTAGAATTAATATTATCAAAATTATTATAATCAGTATCTTTACTTTTAAATATATCATAACATGTTGTAAATCTACTTATTGCACGAGCAAATGCATATTTATCATTAATTGTTTTAAGTTCAAAGTGTTTCAAATATTTACATTGCCAATTTTCTTTGTCATCTAATACACCTATATTTGTCCAAATTCCAAAGTTATTTGAATCTATATTATATACCCTAATTAAATTATTTATTAAAATTATATTTTCTTTAATAGATATATCATCTAATATCTCATTAACTAATAAAATTTTACTATTAGGATTTATTGATGAAATTTCATCTTTTATAAAAAATTGTCCATACACTTGAAAAGGTTTATTATTTGGTAATTCACTTGGGAAATTTTCGAAAATTTCTTTAAAAATTTTCAATAATTTAAATGTTTCATCATCCATTATTATTTTATTTTGATATTTTTGTGTAGTTAAAACATTAAAAAAATAATCTTTTATTGAATCATAATAATTAGTATATTTATTAAAAATTTGATCTGATTTTAATATTTCTAACATATCTTTAGATATAGACATAAATCCTCCTATAATATATTTGTATTTAAATATTATAATAAATTTTATTATTTTGTCAATCTATACCATTTATTATACTATAAAAAAAGAGTTTAATAAACTCTATCTTGAAACAATAATTGTATTAAAAATAAACAGAAAAAATATTGAAATAGGCAAAACAAATTTCGTACTGCATCCTTCTTTAATAGACACTGCTTTATCTGCAATAGTTACAACCCAACTTTCTTTATATTTTGGTATTTTTAAATTCCATGGAAACATATGTGATACTATTGCATCAATTTGCATATTATTTAAATTATAATATTTTTTACTATTATTTAAAGCAATATATGGATGGATTTTATATCTTTCTACTGCTTTTAAATTACTAATTTCATCATTTTTAAAAAAATCATGTAAAAGTGCAGCTCTTGTTGCACCAACGTAGTCTAATTTTTTTAATCTTTTGCATATATTATAAGTTTTTTTAGCTACTTTAACTGAATGTTCATATCTTGATATTCCATGGTGTATTTCTTTATTTAAACTGCAAAATTCTTGATTTTTTAAAATATCTTCTACAATGTCATCAAACTTAATATATGATTTTTTAGACATTTTTTATTCACCTCGAACTTACTATATTATATCACTAATTATAATTATTTATACAATATTAATTTAATATTATATAAATTTACGATAATTTTACAATATTATTTATTTTTTGAAAAGTATTTTATTTTTGCTTTTAAATGAGGGAAAGCTTTAATTAATCTTTTTAATTTTTTAGAATTTTCAATTAATTTTTTTCTAACTAATTTAGATATTTCAACTGTCCTATCTAATTTTATATTTTTTTTCGTAAATTTACGGAACTTTAATATTATTTTAGATGAAATAATTATATCTAATACAAAAATTATTATTAAAATAATATCAATTATAGAAATTAAAAAATTGGGTATCATTTTTAATATTTTTATAGTAAAAGGATTTATAAAATATACAAAAATTACTCCAGCTATACCAAATAATAATAATGTTTCTAAACAAATACGTCCATTTATATTAAATTTTTTTTCTGAATAGTCCCACCAGCGAGCATTAAAAATTTTTTCAAAAATATAGGATGTAAAATATTCTAAAATTCCACAAATTAATATAATTTTTAAAAATATTGAAATTATGTCCTCATGTTTATTAAAAAAAATTATCATAATCAAACAGGCAATACCATAAATAGGACAATAAGGTCCAATTAAAAAGCCTCGATTTATCCACGCCTTATCTTGAAATTTTGTATAAAAAACTTCACAAATCCATCCTAATATACTATAAATAAAAAAACATAAAACTATTATATTCATTTAAATCACGCTACTTTTCATTTTGTAAACAATTTTTCTAAATTACTTGAAGGAACCAACATATTTATATCTTTATTAATAGAAAAAACTATTTCCTTATTATTTACTTTTTCTTCTTCACCATCTAAACACCATGAATCATTTGGCATTTCAAAAAAATTAATTTTTAATTTATCTGTTTTATAATACTCAATTCCTTTAATTTTTTTAAAATTATTGGAAGTTACAACCTTGAATAATGCATTAATAATTGCAGTTTTTTTCTGTAAATTACAAAATGCTACTTCAAATTTATTATCATCTAATTTTACATCAGGATATATATTATTTACTCCACCTATTCGACTACTATTTGAAATAAAAATAAATGAATATTCCCCTTCATGAATTTTACCATTTACTTCATATTTTAATTTATAAGTTTTTAATGTTTCCGTAGCTCTTTTAAAGCCATGAATTATATAGGCAATTTTTCCCATTTTTTTCTTTAATTTTCGTGGTGTATTATAAGCTACATCCACATAATTTCCAAATGCTGCAACATAAACAAAAGCTTTATTATTTATTAAACAAGTATCAATATTTTTAATTTCTCCATTTAAAAGCATTTGTAAATCTTTAACATAATTTTTTGTATAGCCATACATTCTACCTACATCATTTGATGTTCCAAGTGGTAAATTGGCAATAAGTAATTTCTCTTTTCTTTTTAAATTACCATTTATTACTTCATTTAAAGTTCCATCTCCACCAGCAACAATAACTAAATCACATTTTTTAATTGATTTAATTATCTTTGTAGCATCTTGTGGACCTTTAGTGTATATTATTTCTGTATTATATCCATTAATTTTCAATATATCAATAAATTTTTTCATTAATTTTTCTTTGTCATTAGTTCCACTTTGGGGATTACAAATAATTACACATTTTTTCATTAATGTTCCTCCATTAACGTATAGATTATAATACATTTTATAAATATTTTCAAATATTTATAAAACATACATGGTAATTCTAAACATTTTTATTTATAAAATTATTCATTTAATTTATTAATTGCATTTATAACTGCGAATTTAGCATAGTAATATGATATGGAACCTTGCATGTAAGCAATATATGGTGGTCGAAGTGGACCATCACAAGATAATTCAATAGATGATCCTTGAATAAAAGAACCAGAAGCCATAATTATTTTATCATCATAACCTGGCATATCATCAGGAATTGGCATGAAAGATGAATCTATTGGAGAATAACTTTGAATTCCTTGAATAAATTTAATTAATTTTTTTTCATCATTAAATATAATATTTAGGACTATATCTACTTTCTCTTCATTATATTTAGGAGAAACGTTGTATCCTAAATTTTCCATTAAGCAACTTGTAAAAACAACAGTTTTTAAACTATTTGCAACAACAAAAGGAGCATAATATAATCCTTGAAGTATAGCTTTGTTAGCACCTAGTGTTGGCCCAACATCTTTAGCTTCACCAGCTACATTTAGTCTTTCAGCACATAAAGTTATTAAATCTTTTTTTCCAACAATATATGCACCATTTGGTGCAATCCCTCCTCCTAAATTTTTAATTAAAGAGCCAACAGTTAAATCAGCACCTACTTCACTTGGTTCTTTTAATGATACAAACTCACAATAACAATTGTCTACCATAATTATTGTTTTTGGAGAAATTTCTTTTATTATTTTTATAACTTTTTCTAGTTTTTTTATACTGATGCTTTCTCTAGTAGAATATCCTTTAGATCTTTGAATTTCTATTAATTTAACATTTTCACATTTTAAATAAGTTTTTATTTTTTCATAATCAAAATCATTATTTTTTAAATCAATTTGATCATAATTTATATTAAAAGACTTTAAAGAACTAGGATTTTCTTTTAAACCAATTACTTCATCTAATGTATCATATGGTTTACCAGTTATTGAAAGCATTAAATCATTTGGTCTTAAAATTGCAAATAAGCAAGTTGATAAGGCATGAGTTCCAGATATAAATTGATTTCTAACAAGAGCATCTTCTGTTTTAAAAATATCACTATAAATTTTTTCAATTATTTCTCTTCCCTCATCATTATACCCATATCCAGTAGTACTAGAAAAATGACTTGTAGAAACTTTATTTTTTAAAAATGCATTTAAAACTTTTATACTATTTTCTTCTTCTATTTTATTTATATTTTTAAATTCATTTTCTATTTTTTTTTCAATATCATTAATTAATTCTAATGAAATATTTTTCATAATATACCTCCATCAACTCTTATTATCTCACCATTGATATAGCTTGCTTTATTGCTTGCTAAAAAATAAACAACTTCTGCTATTTCTTCAGGTTTTCCAATTCTTTTTAAAGCAATTTTTGAAATATCTACTTCCTCTTTTTGGCACATACTAGTATCTATCCAACCAGGAGCAACTGCATTTACTCTGACATAAGGTACATAATATTTTGCTAAATTTTTAGTCATATTTATTAAAGCTGCTTTAGATGCATCGTAATCTAAAGATGTTGGATAACACTCATCTATGCCATTATTAGAAGCTATATTTATAATAGATCCCTCTTTATTTTCATACATAATTTTTCCAATATATTTAATAGTTAAAAATGGTCCTAGTAAATTTACATCTAACACTTTTTTAAATTCTTCTGCACTTTTATTTTCTATAAAATTATCAATGGCAATTCCCGCATTATTTACAAGACAATCAATTTTTTTAAATTTTAAAATTATTTTATCGACCATGTTTTTAACTTCATTTTCTTTAGTAACATCACATTTTATTGTAAGACAAGAAATTTTAAATTTTTTTTCTAATTCTCCTGCTAATTTTTGAGCTTCTTTTAAAGATTTATTATAATTAATTACTACATTATAATTATTTTTAGCAAAAATATAAGCAATAGTTTTACCTAGCCCGTTTGCTGAACCTGTAATTAAAACAACTTTTTTTTCCATATATCCTCCATTTTACTTTTTTTTATTTTTATTTTCAATTTTATTTTTCATGTATAAATTAAAAGTTTCATCAAGCAATTCATTATTGCAAATATTTTCATCATCAATTTTTAAAACCATAGCATCATTTTCTTCAAATGGATATTGTACTATATTAATTCCTGTATGATGAAATTCCATTCTTCTAAATAATCTTAAAAATTTATCTGTTAAATTACTTTGCAAAATATTATGACTTTCTTGGAAATTATTATAATCATTGTCATTTATTTTACAATTATCTACTAAATAACTATACATGATTTCTTTACTATTATATCTCTCAATTAAAATGGATGGAATTTCAATTGTTTTTATTTTTAAGCATTTTAAAATACCAATAGTTATATTAATTGCTAATAAAAAAGAAACAGAAATATCTTTTAAATTACCTACACCATAAATATTTTCATTATCATTTTTAACATCTAATCCTTTATTAACTTGATATAATTTTCTTTTTATATATTTTTGATAATCAGAATTTTCTAAATTTGTATTTTTATCATTTTGTATAGCATAAATATAAGCTTTATCATTAAAAATTCCTAAATATATTTTTGGTAATATATAAAAATTTTCCTTATCAAATTTTAATCTAATATTAATTGCATATGGTGTTTCACTTTGAATTTTATTTTTAGTAAAAAAAATGTCAATATTTGATAATAATTTTAATGAATATAAATTTATATTTTTAAAATTATTAATTAATACTTTATCTTCAAAGAAAGCAATTCTTTTTTTTAAATAAAAAATAGGATTATTAAAATCATTTACAGTAGCATTAGACCATAATAAAGTCATTATAGTTTTAATATCATTAATTTCATAAAATTTTTGGGCATTTTTTACATATAATAAAAGCAATTTGTCAAATAAATCTTTATTTTTTATGTTTAAAGTAGGGACAAATAAGTTAGAATTATCAGAATAATATAAAAGTTTATTATTAATTTTAGTATTGAAAATAATATTATATATAAAATCATTTTCACATTTTATTCGTCCATCTTTTGCTTCTTTAATAATTTCATTATAAAATATTTCTAACATAATTTCTCCCTAACTCTTTAATAATATTTTAACATATTATACTGTAAATATTGGTAAATTAGGAATATATAATGTAAATATTATGTATATAGCTATTATTAAAATAATTGCTAAAATAGAAAATATTGAAGGCAATGATTTATTTGAATATTTATAATAATGTATAGCTATTAAACTACCAATAGTAATAGCAATTAATAAAATTATTATGTCAAATATTAAACTCTCTACACCGAATGCGCCCGTATAAAAATAATAAATTAAAGGTATTACTAAAATTGAACTTATTATTGCTAAAAGGCAAGCTGTAAACCATTTATTTTTATTTAAATTATTATTTTTTAAAATATAAACTATTAAATAATAGATAAATGTTGGTACTAAAACTAATTTAGTATGTTCCCATATGCTTTCGTTTATAGGAGCGATAAAGCCAATTAAAATATTTTCACCACTCCATTCATAAATCATATGAAATAAACTGCCAATAACAAATAAAATTGGAATTGATAATAATATATATTTTTTATATTTCATTTTTTTCTCCTTTCATACTAAAGTATATGAAAGTTTATATTGATTTTTTTACTATTTATTGATAATATAATAAATGTCTTATGGCGGAATTGGTGAAGTGGTTAACACGGCAGATTGTGGCTCTGTTATGCGTGGGTTCGATTCCCACATTTCGCCCCATA
>CANQYB010000029.1 GCA_947627975.1 uncultured Bacilli bacterium
TGCGTTAATAGGTTATGTCTTTTCGCAATTTCTAAATAGTATTCTTTTCCTAATACTTTTGCTTCATAACTATTTAAATTCATTATCTTTTCCTTTCTCTTTTTAAACATCTATTTAATGATTTAACAATATATGGCTCATCATAATTTAATAAGTAATTGTGTCTTACTACTAAAACAACACTATATATTTCAGAGTCTATGTTATCTATTGTGCTATACATTTCTTCTTCACTATAAGTTGTTTTTATTAATTCCATACCCTTTGTTCTATTGTTACCATATATTCTATAATTCATTAATTTCCTTTCTTATGTTTTTTATTTGTTTTACCTTTTAATGTTTTATCTTTTATTTTATTAAAATGTTCTTGATATTTTCTTTTTTGTGTTCCGTTTCCATCTTTTCTATGACATGGCATATTTTTTCATTTCTTTCTTAAAAATTGGCATATCAACTAGGACTTGAACCTAGACTAATGGTTTTGGAGACCACCGTTCTACCTTTAAACTATTGACACATAATAAAAGAACATATCTCTATGTTCCCTTCTCCCCATTGGTAGTATCTCTTAATAGATACTGTACCGATAATATATATGTACATATTAGGTTTCGTTAGCCTCCCACAATTAAGCCTCTACTTAAACACAATATCGCGAATCTTGGGCTTTTTTGAAAACTTAAAGCCATACATATAGGTTGATTTCCTATATTATCAGTACACTATCAATTAAGATAGTGTATTAATGAAGCGTGATGCTTTTATAAGCACCTATACTAATATTTAAGATAAATACTAGTATAGCAACCTATAAAAGATTGCTATCTTGTTAAAGGGGGTAAAGATAATTATCTTTTGATAATCATCTCATATTATCATACTACCACAAATTGTCGCGACATGGTGCGACATCTTTACTTTTTTTGTAAATTTTATATCTTCTTTGGGCTTGTCTTATAGAAAAATTCTCTGTTTTAGCTATATCGTACCATTTCCAATGAAGCTTATCACGATAAAATACTATTCTTTCATTTACATCATCAGTAGCTTCTATTTTATCAATAGCCTTTTTTCTATACTCATTATAAGATGCTATTTTCGATTCTAATTCTTCTTTTAATTCATCATCTTTTATAACAAAATTAGTCATTTTATCACCTATTTTTCCACCTTTTACCTTTACATCATTTGGAGTAATTGCTTTAACCATTATGTTTGATATATTTATTTCCATTTGCGTAGCTATTGAATAAATTCTTTTCTTTAAATTATTCATTTCTTCAATTATTTCTTCTAAAGTTAACTCTTTTCCTGATATCATTCTAGTCCTCCATAATCTTTTTTAATTCTTCATCTGTATATATTCTATTTTTGTATGGTTGATTTAATCTTTTACTTCTTTTACCTAAACTTGATAATAACATTTGTCTATTTTCTATACCTGAATTTAATTTTAATTTTAACTGTTTATATTCGTTAAGTAACTCTATATTATTTTTGAAATCTCTTCGCGCCTTTAATACTTTTTTAAATTCACGACATATTCTATAGCATTTCTTACTATCCATATTGTTGTTCTCTATATAATGATACAAATCTGATAATTTATAATTATATTCAATCATTTTTTCCGGAACATTTTTATCAAAATTATCTATTTCATCTAATGCTTTACTAATTTCAATGATTTTATCTAACACTTGCATTTCATTTAGCATCAACTTTCTTATGTTCTACATAACTCATAAATAATAAAGAGAAAAATATTATCCACCAACGTTTAAATATTATCGCTAATGTTGTAAAGCAACCTAATGTAAAACAATTTTCAAATAATACAATTAAATTTAATTTTAAATTATATTTTTGAATTTCATTCATTATCTTCCACTTCCTCATCTAGTAAAATTGACAATACATTTTCAAAGTATAAATCTGCTGTATCATCTAATACGCCTATATATTGCTTTAATAATTTTTTTGATAAATCAATTCGTTGTTGTAAATTATTAATATAATTAACTAATTTCTTCTTACCATTTTGTGTCAGATTATCATTTAATAACATTTCACATAATTGTTTAATATATTCTTTAGTCATTTTATTTATCACCTACCTTATAACAATTATTTTCAAAACTTTCGTGAGTCAAGATTGATTTTATTTTTAAATCTTTAACATCTACTAAATAATCTAAATCTAAAATAATACAATGAGGTCCATCTTCAAATGTGGTAAAGCCATCACACCTAACTGGATTAAAAAATGATATTTCTGTGTCTTTTCCATAAAGCTTTATTGGATTTTGGATTTCTAATAAATCCATATATTCAATTAAATCTATAATATTATCATATACTTGGTATTTTTCTTCACCTATATAACTTTTAATACCACCTATAATATCTTCTGTTATTTCTAATATTAATCCTGATTGCTTGGTTCTTATAAATTTTCCTATTTCTAATTTCATTTTATCTCACTTCCTACTAATTAAATTATCTAAATACTTTAGCATAAGTTCAAAATCTTCCATATTATCTTGAGCTGTTTTTAAACATGTATCCATTTTAGCCTTTTCAAAATCTTTAACATCTCTCGTATGTCTTTCATATTCATCTACAATATACTCGTAATTTTTATATATAATATCTTCTAATTGTTCTTTAGATAATGCTTTTAAAAATTCCTTTAATTTATTTTTTTCCATTTTATTTCACTCCTTTATGTAATAAATCTAATAAATCATTTTCAAATTTAATATTTGTTTCATAAGTGTCAATTGATGCTGACCATTTCATTGTTCTTTTGTAAATTTCATTTAATAACTCATCTTTAGCATTTAATTGCTCATCTTTGGTTGCTAATTCATTAAATAATCTTTCACAATACATTTCTAATTTTCTATATTTTAGAATTACCTGATTTAAAGATAAATTATTTAAAGAGATAGAATATTCTTTTCTAAAAGTCTCTTTATTTTCCATTTTTACTTCTTTCTAATATTTCTAATAATTTTCTTGTTTCAAAATCAGTTAATTCATAAGGTTGATAATCAATTTTTAATGTTTTTATATAATCTATTGCCTCATCAATAATCTTGTCTTTTTCTTCTAATTGTTTTTTTATTCCAATAAATATCTCTTTATAATAAATACAAGCTGTTTTTGTATAATCTGTACTATAATCGTTAAAATCTTCAATAAGATTATTTAATGCTTTAATAATTTCTTCTTTATTCATCAACCCACTGTTATATATTGCTTGTAATTCTTTAACTGATAAGCAATAATCATTTTCAATATTGTTTTTATTATGAAATATAATATATTTATGAGATTTTCTAGCTTTGTAAAAATAAGCTAACACATCTGTATAAATCTCATAATCTCTTTCGTATCCTAAATCTTCCAATGTAATAGCTTTATTCATTATTTCTTACCTTCTTTTAATTCTTGTAAATAATATTTACACAATTTAATAGCATTTATATAACCTTTAGCCATATCATTATCAGCATATTGTTCAGTACATTTTATTTTTTCTTCAAGCCACTTTTCAAATTCAGTTAAAATATATTTATTACGTTCATTTTCTTGTTGTAATCGTTCATTTTCTTCTCTAATAAAATCTAATGCTTGTACTTGTTCAAAATCAATATAACAATCAAAACAGTTTCCATCTTCTTCACAATATTTACGGCAATTTTTCTCTGATAAATTTTCAAGCAATATTTTAGCATTTTTTGGAGTCTTTGGGTTTAATAAGGCTTTTTCATACTCACTCATCTTTACTCTCCAATTTTTCTAAATACCATTGTGTTTGATTTAATGTAAATCTTAAATAATTAGCCAAATCTTGTTTTTCTTCTAAATTTAATTCATCGTTCATTATTTTTTTTATCAATTCTTCTACTTTATCATTTAGTTTCATCTTTATCTAACCTTTCTTTTAAGTATTTTTGATTTTTAATTAAAGAATTAGTCCATTTTCTTAAAAGTTCAAGACCGTCTTCTATACTCATAAAACCAATATTGTCAATTTCTTCTATATCTTCCCACTCATCATTTTCTTCGGATAGAATTTCAACTTTTAAATTTGGAATATCAATATCCATAAAATTTCTATTAAATAAATCAAATAAATAGTTCATTTTTATGTCTGAATAATATCTACCAAAATTAAGTGTATAAATCGCATTATTATATTTTATTCTTTTAGGTGCTTTATCATCTTTAATAAGCCCCATTAATTCATATATTGTTATTTCTTTATTTTTCATCATTTCACCTCGTAATAGTTATCTACTTTAACTAATTCATTACCTTTTAAGCATCTTATATCACCATTTGGCTTTTCATAACATTTACTACTTTGATATATTTTGCCATCTATTGCATATTCATAAGTTGTTTCTCGATTATTAATAACATTTACTATCATTACTACTAACAATGCTATAATTACCACTAAAACTAATAACACAACTATTGCTTCTTTTGCTTGATTATTTTTCACCAGTTCCTACCACCTTTTTAATTATTGAACTATTTTTTGCACTTGGTTTAATTTGTATCTTTTGTTTAGAACCAATACATTTTTTAACTGGCTTTACTTCATAAATGTTACCTTTAAATTCGCCTAATATATTTTCTAAAGTGTTCATTCTTTCAATAGCATAATCAATCTTATTGTCTAAATTATTTAGCATTTCAATAATTGATTTTTCTTGTTTAGCACTGTTTTCTAAATTTTTAATGTCTTTTTCTCTAAGTTCAATTAATTTAATGCTTTCTTTATTTTTAGATTCTAATTTATTGTTTTTATCTTTTGTTTTAATAATATCTTCTAGTAAATCATAATTTCTATCGCATATATTTATATTTAAGTTTTTAACTTCTTTTAAAATATCTTCATTTGTTGTTTTACTTGAACTTTTACCAAATCCCCTGAAAAACTTTTTAAAATCTTTCATTTCTTCCTCCTAAAATAATTTTCCTTGTTTTTCTTTTAAATTTAATTTTTCTTGCATTTTTTTGTTTTCATTTTCTAAAATTTTATTTTTTAACTTTAAGTTTGTAATTTCTTTGTTTTTTTGTTTTACCATTTTGTTATATTTAATTGCTAACATGTCATATTCTTGCTTATGATATCTAACATTTTCTTTAGCATCTAATAGTTCCATTTTTAGCTTTTCTATTTCATCACTTGTCATTTTCGTATGCCTCCATCATTTTTTCAAACTCTATATCATCAAGTGTTTTGATACCTACTTCTTTACATTCAACTTCTAATCCCCTTAATAATTGAGTAAACTCTTGTGTATTTAATTCATGTGTTCTTTTATAACAAACCCACCAATTATAAACTCCATTAGATTTGACTTTTTTTGCATATTCATATTTTTCTTGAAAATTAAAATCCTTTGGCAAAATAGCTTCATAAAGAGCACCATCTCTAACATCTATAGTTCCATATTTTAAATTGATATCTATTTTCATTTCTTCATCAGATATTGCAAAACCTACTGAACGATTATATCTTGCTAATTCATTTATTAATTTATGGAAATAAGCATTAGCGGAAAGACTACGAGTTTTTTTAACTTCTTTAATCTCATAAACTTTATCTTGTTGTAGTGAAAACAAAATTGTTGCTAATTCTTTTGGAGTACCACTATAACTTTTCATATTTTAATTAAATGGGAAGTCCTCATCAGTAAGCATTGTTTCATTAGCAAATTCTTTAAATGGGTCTTCTTCTTTTGCTATTTCATCTAATGTTTGTGTTGTTGGTTGGGTTTCATTTTTAGAACTTGAATTGTTTTGTTGGTTATTTGATAAGAAAGTTATATTTTCAGTTACTACTTCGGTAGCATATTTTTTAGTGCCATCTTTGGCATCATAACTTCTAGTTGATATTCTACCTTCTACTGATAGTAATGTTCCTTTTTGACAATATTTTGCTATATTGGTTGCTTGTCTTTCCCATACGACACAATTGATAAAATCGGTACCTCTCTCACCATTACGATTAGTAAAGTTTTGATTTACTGCTAAAGTAAATCTTGCAACAGCAATACCACTTTGCGTAGTCCTAAGTTCCGGGTCTCTTGTTAATCTACCTACTAACAATACTTTATTCATTTTCTCTCCTTAACAATTTTTACTTCATAACCTAGTGCTTCACTTATTTCAGCAACTGTCATTTCTTTAATTTCATTCTCTTTCTCTCCTTTACTAGATAAAAATGTTACTTCTTCGCCTATGACTACAATATCTTTATCATTAACTTTTTCTAATCTACCTTTAACTCCAACCATATCGCCTTTTCTACAATATTCAGCTACTGTTGTGCTAAAATAATTCCATATTTCACAAGGTATTTCATCAACTAGGTAATCACCATTCAAATCCTTAAAATTTCTTTGTATTAACAAAGTAATTGTTGTTAATCTTTTGTCATCATCTATTTGTTCAATTTTTGGATTATCTTTTAATCTTCCTACTAATATTAAATAATTCATTAACTAACACTCTCCTTTTCTAAATATTCGTTAACTAATTTCCAAGCCAATTCTTCATTAATTGGTATATCTACAAATTTTCTAACTCCGGCTCTTAAATGTAATCCTTTTAAAAATTCTATTTTGGCATCATAACATTGCTCGTATGCTATTTTGTATAAGTTCAATTGATAGCCTAAATATTCTTTGTCTAAAATTGAAGTTCTTTTTATATCACCTAGTCCCTTTTTACTATCTAACTCTAAAACCAAATCTAAACGACCTGCTGCAATTGGTTTTCCATTTTTGAAAAGTATTACTGGTACTTCATTATCTAAGCATTTGAATTTATAAGTCTTTTTTAAGAATTTATAATCTTTTAATTCTTGACAGCTTATATCTTCAATCTTCCATTTTTCATACTCTTCTATTGCTGTATGTATCCTAGTGCCTTTTTCAGCTGCATTGTCCAAAACCTTTTTATCAACATTTGCATATTTATTGCCAAATTTAATTTTTAATATTTGCGTTATACTAGGAACACATATTCCGTCTACTAAATACTGATGTATTTCATCTATGTATTCAAGTGTGTATCCTTTTATTTTCCAAGTATTCATTACTTCACTTTAATTCTGATACTTGATTTAACCGGTGTCATTTTTACATATTCATCATATAAATCTTGATTATCTTCTTTAAATTTTTTCTTATCAAAATCTTCTCTATCAGTTGATGCTATGTAACTAACTACTAAGTCATCAGTTTCAAGTTTAACTATACCTTTTTCTTCCATTTCTGCTAGTATTCTTGATTTTAGATTATCTTCTTGTTCTTTTAATTCTTTTATCCTAGTTTCAAAATCTGCTATTAATCTTGATGTACCATTATTTAGAATAAAATTATCATTTTCTAATACAATTAATTCTTCCATTTTACTTTTCTTCTCCTCTTTGCTTTTCAATAATTTTTCCTATTATTTCACTTGCTTTTTTCATAGACATATCTTCAAGTTTTTCAAGATTATTAATCTCTAATAATTTTTTTAAATTATCACCTGTATATGCTTTTTGTAACATTTCTAATTGCTTAGGTGTTATCTTGCCATAAGTAGTTTTACTTTGGGCTTTTACATTTAAATTTTCGTTATCCATACTATCGATTACTTCACCATCAGTAATACCAAATGCATTAAGATATAAATATCTTTTGTAGTATGTATTTAATGCTCCTAGGTATTGTATATCTTGCATTGACTTAACTTGTCTTACTTCGCCAGTTTTATTATCAATTCTTGTATTTATTGGTGTCTCAAATAACACAAATGGCATTTTATAAACTTGTGATTCACCACCTTTAATAAGTGTAAGTGTTGCTTCTTCATTTTCAATTTTAAAAATATCGTTTATGCCTTCTTTTTCCATAAGTTCATTAAGTTTAGGTAAGAAGTCGGCTAATTCATAATAATCAAATCCTGCATAACTATTTTTACCACTCTTTTTTATTTTTGAATTTTGTAATTCAACTCTTATTTTTATAATACTTTCATTTAAATTTTTCTTAGTTTCTTCTTTCATCTTATCCTTCCTTTTCTAGTACATATTTTTTTCTAAATAATTTATAAATTGTTTTAATATTTTTTCTTCTTTTAAAAATTTATAAAATAGCTCAAAATTTTTCATTTTACCCTTCTTTCAAATATTTTTTATAGTGAATTGGAACAAATCTTAAAGTATTACTATCTATTCCTTCATGTTCTAATAAAACTTTTGCCTTTTTAATAAATTCTTTTAAAAACCGATTATGTTTTTTGGTATTAATGAATAAGTAATATTCCCCACCGGTTTTTATTTCATAATGTAAGCATGGTTTTTCAAAACCTTTGTCTATTAGAAATATTTTAATTTCTCTCATTTTTAAATTTCCTTTCTACATTTCAGCTATTGTCAAATAGTTGATTATTTTTTTAGATTTTTTTATCATTTCTTTGTTATATTTTTTATTACCTATGTTATCTACATTTTGCTTTTTGTATTTTATGATTTCATCGATTAAAGCAATTTTTATAAATTGTAAATGTTCTTTTGGTATTTTTAAGGTTACATTAGCTTTCACTATAACACCTCCATTTGTTGTGATTCTTTGTAATATTTAACTTTTACAAAAACGTTTCTTTTTCCACCTCTACATTTTGGAATTAATAAATCAATTTCCTTTGTTGAATCATTGTTTTGTTTATTTGGGTCATTAATTAAAATAATCGTATCAGCACTTTGTTCAAGTTCACCACTATCTTTTAAATCTTCCATTGTTGGATTATCAGTACCACTTCTATTTATTTGTGCAACTATAAAAATCGTACAATTATAATCTTTCGTAAGATTATTTAATTCTCTAGTTATTTCCCCAATGCGGTCTTTATCGCTCATACCATACTTTGAAGTAACATAACCTATATAATCAATAAAGACTATTAAATGTTCTTCTCGTTGTTCTTTTATAATTTTTGCTTTTATAGAATTAATGCTTTTACTACCATTAATAATTTCATAGTTGTAATTATAAAATTTTTTAGCGCTTTCAAGTATTTTATTGTCTTGAAATTCAATTTGTGGCTTTTTTATATCTTCTATAGGAATACCACTTTCAATTCCTAATATTCTTTCATAAATTTCAGGTTCGGTCATTTCTAGGTTAAAATAAAGACATTTATAATTTTTAGATAAATCACAAAACATATTTAAAGCTAGTGCTGACTTTCCTTCACTTGGTCTTGCTGCAATTACATTTATTGTATTTTCTTTTATAAACATTTTAGTATTAAAATTGTATAATCTATCAAATTTAATTTGTCTTTCAACATCTCTTGCTATTTTTATAGTCTCTTCCGGTGTTTTTTTGGTATTTTTCTTTTTTAAGTAAAGATTTTCACTATTTATTTTAGATATTCCATTGATTAATTCTTCTCTTGTAATTTCTTCTTTTATATGTTTGCTAACTAGTGTATCTATTTGTGTATTTCTATAATTTTCTTCTAGCATATCTTGATAACTATAAAATTCACTAGGAATTGTAGTAGCTTCACCAGATATTAATTCACTAAATTCAGCCATAAATTTTTGCTTTTCTTTATCTTTTACCCTTGATAGTAGCATTCCAATATTTACTTTTTTATGTTCTAGATATATTTTTTTTATTTCTTCTAATGTTCTTCTATAGAAAGTATTAGAGAAACATTTTGTATCTATATATAGTTCATTTATTAATTTATTTTCTAAAATTATACTAGTGATTATTTCTTTCTCTAATAATTCAGATTTGTTCATATAATACCTCCTTTTTCTTATCAATAGATTTTTTTATTTCATACACATCTTTCCAACTATTAGTAATGGAGTTATTAATCATTTGTTTTTTGGTGTCATCATCATACTTATTTAATTTATTAATTAAGTTATTAATTGCTCTATCGCTATTTACAGCTTTTATCTTTTTTCGTAAGTCTAAAAATTCTTTAAACAATTCATTAACTTCATCATTATTAAAATAATTTTTATTTATATTTATATTTTCATTATCATTTTCATTTCCCATATGGTTACCCATATGGTTATCCACTAGGTTTTTTGTAGGTTTACCTAATGGTTTATTTTTTTCTTTCTTAGGTCGACCACCTTTTAGGCCATTAATCCGCCTACTTTCGGTAAAAACTGCTCTTTTTTCTTTTTCTATATCCATTCTAGAATTATAGTAATTACCATCTTTATCAATTTTAAAATGTTGCATTACTTTGTCAGAAACTGAATAACCTACCAATAACCTAATGGTTTCTATTGAAATATGACCTTTTTGATGTTGGTAACACAATAATGTAATATATTGACCTCTCTCTTCCATTGTCATGTCTATAACGCCAGTTAAAAAATCACTTGTATAAAATAAAACGGCTGGATCATTCATTTCATTAATAATTCCTTTCTGTTTTTAAAACTCCAAAACTCCCTGAAAAATTGATTTTTCTAACTATTTTTGATATAATTTAATAGTTAAAAAATTATATTTTTTAATTTTGTTTAGATACTGATATTTGGGAATTGTAATTGTCAGTATCTTTTATTTTATTCAAATATTCAAATCGTGCATTAAGTACAATTACCCCTATAACTATTACCAAGTAAAACAGTATCACTGGATAAATCGTTTTTAGCTTCTTCATCTATTTCACTCCTTTCATATTTTCGTTCTATAATAAGTGCCTTACGCATCTTATTAGCTTCTCTTCGCACAAAATCTAAATCTATATGTGCTTCTTCTAATACTCGCCTTATAGGTAATCTATGTGGGTGAGTATCTTCATAATAGAAACATCTTGCTAATGCTTTTAATCTTTCTTTTTCATCAGTTATTTTTAATGCCTCTACTTTTTCTGCTTTAAGTTTCTCTTCTAATTTTTTTCTAAAAGTGTCAGCTTTAGTTTTAGAACAGCCACCTAATATAATTCTTATCTCTGTGGTAGTTACCCATAAATAATTACAGGCTTCTTCCATTTCAATATAGTTAATATTTTTAGTCATTTCTTTTCCTTTCTAATTGTAGTTGTGGAATTATCTTTCGCTAAAACTATTCTTGTTAACTTTTTCGTTTACATCAGGTATAAAAAAAATTTCTTCATATTTACAATCAAATAACTCTAAAATTTTCCGTACTTCACATAAATAAAAATCAGTTTTGCCCTTTTCTTTTCTAAAATAACAATCTGTTGATATTCCTAATTTTTTAGCCATATCATCAAGAGTAAATCCTAGTTCATTTCTTTTCCCTTTTAATTTAGGGTAAAAATACGCTTGATTATTTTTTCTTTTCAAATTTATGCTCCTTTCTATTGTAAACCTTTTCGTTTACAATTAAAGTATATCACAGTCAAAAATACACTGTCAACCAAAAAATTAACATTTTTATTGAATTTTTCATTATTTTCATTTATAATGTTCTTAAGAAAGGAGATATTTATGGATAAAAATGACCCGGCTTTAGACAATAAGTTTAACGAAATTGTTTCAAGAACTTTAAAAAAATATAGAGAAGAATCACATATGAGTTTAGAGGAAGTTGTAAAAAAAATGAAAAATCCTATAACTAGACAAATGCTATTCAAATATGAAAATAATTTGGCTAGAATTAAACATAGTGTTTTTGTTGATATATGTCAAGCCATAGGTATTGATTCAAAAGAAGTTTATCAAGAAATAAATTTAAAAACAATTGAAATTGGTTCAGATATAGGAAAAAATATTGATGAAATAATAGAAGTTCCATTAAGAGATTTTAAAACTGGAGAAATAACAAAAGGATATACGGGTGCAACTGAAAAATTAGAAAAATTTGATGAATTAGAATTATTATTTGATAAACATAAAGATATATTAACAGATAGTGATAAAAATATAATTAAAACAATAATTGAAGAAAGAAAAAAAGAAATAGATAAGGAGCTAGGTGAAGAATGAAAAGAAAAAACTATTTATTAATTATTCTTTTATTAAGTATAACTTTCCTTATT
>CANQYB010000030.1 GCA_947627975.1 uncultured Bacilli bacterium
TGGATCAAGTATGATTTATGAAAATGGTAGTTTACTTAAAGAAAATAATCGTTTTGATTTTGAAAGTAATTTAATATATGCTGATATAGATGTTAAAAAACTTGCTAATGATCGAGTTCAAAATATAAGTTATATGGATATTATAAAAGATACTTCTTACCAAACTGTTTATTTTGAAAGTTCAAATAAAAAGCAAAAATTAAAAAGAATTTACTCTAAAACACCATTTATTCCTTCTAATGAATTAGTAAGAACAAAAAGATGTGAAGAAATACTAAATATTCAAAGTAGTGCTCTAGCAAAAAGACTAAAACATACAGGAATTTTTAAAACAGTTATTGGGATATCTGGAGGACTTGATTCAACCTTAGCTTTCTTAGTTATAACAAAAGCGTATGCAAAATTAGGAATAGATAATAAAAATATTATTGCTGTAACTCTTCCTGGTTTTGGTACTACTGATAGAACTTATAACAATGCTATTGAATTAATAAAAAGTTACAAGGCCACTTTAAGAGAAATAAGTATTAAAGAAGCATGTATAACCCATTTTAAAGATATTGGTCATGAAATAAATAATCATGATATAACTTATGAAAATTCTCAAGCACGAGAAAGGACTCAAATATTAATGGATTTAGCTAATAAAGAAAATGCTTTAGTAATTGGAACAGGAGATTTATCTGAACTGGCTCTAGGATGGTGCACTTATAATGGTGATCATATGAGTATGTATGCTGTAAATTCAAGTATCCCTAAAACTTTAGTTAAATACTTAGTAAAATTTATGGCTGATACCCAAAAAGAAAATATAAAAAAAGTTTTATATGACATTTTAGATACTCCAATCTCCCCAGAACTTTTACCACCAACTAAAAATGGAAAAATAAAACAAATTACTGAAGATAATGTTGGTCCATATATATTACATGATTTTTATCTATATCATTTTTTAAGATATAAAGCTAGTCCTAAAAAAATATTTGAACTGGCTAAAAATACTTTTAAAGATGAATATGAAAATGAAGAAATTCTAAAATGGCTCAAAATATTTATTAAAAAATTTTTTACTCAACAATTTAAAAGAAGCTGTATGCCTGATGGAGTGAAAGTGGGAAGCATAACTTTATCCCCACGAGGTGATTTACGACTTCCAAGTGATGCATCTTACAATGTTTGGATGGAAGAGTTGGAAAACATAAATAAAAATAATAAATAATTATTGTAAATTTTTTTGATAATTAAAAAAAATTATGCTACTATAAATTATAGTGGTGATAAAAATGAAGTTTTAGCTAAAATTTACTTTAAAAGAGAATATTAAGGGCCAAAAAAATTAACAAATTTAAATTAGGGTAAAGGATGAAATTGTATGGAAAATTTAAAAATTATTATTCTCGATAATATAAAAGAATTAGGAAATAAAGTAAATGAAGAGCTTAAAAGAATAAATGGAGTAGAAAAAGATTATATTCTACCAATAACACGAGATAGATTTAGTAACGGAGAAGGAAAGGTTAAAATAAATGGTACAGTTCGTGATAAAGATATATATATAATTTCTGATATAGGAAATTATGATACTACTTATCAAATGCATGGCCATACCGTTTATATGTCCCCAGATGAACATTTTCAGGATATAAAAAGAGTAATATCTGCTATAAGTGGGTATGCTTCAAAAATTACTTTAATAATGCCTTTATTATATGAATCAAGACAACATAAAAGAAAAGGAAGAGAATCTTTAGATTGTGCTATTGCTTTAAAAGAACTTGAAATACTAGGAGTAAATCATATTGTTACTTTTGATGCCCATGATCCAAATGTTGCTAATGCTATCCCTAATCTTCCTTTTGAAAATTTTTATGTGGCTCATGATATTTTAAATAAAATTGTTGAAAAAGAAGATATAAATAATCTTTTTGTTATAAGTCCAGATATGGGTGCTATGGAAAGAGCGAGATATTACGCTGAAATTTTAGGATGTGATGTTGGTGTATTTTATAAAAGAAGAGACTTAAAAACAGTAATAAATGGAAAAAATCCCGTAATTGAACATGCTTATTTAGGAACAGATGTAAAAGGGAAAGATATTATAGTAGTTGATGATATGATTGCGTCTGGTACTTCAATGCTTGAGGTAGCTAAAGATTTAAAAGCAAGAAAAGCTAATAAAATATTTTTAGTTTCAACATTTTCTTTATTTACAGAAGGAGTGGAAGTATTTAAAAAAGCTTATGAAAAAAAATTATTTAATAAATTATATTCTACTAATTTAACTTATGTTCCTGAAAATATAAAAAAAGAAGAATGGTTTGAAGATGTTGACTGTTATGAAAGGCTTAGTAGAATAATTGACACAATGCATAAACAAGAATCATTAAAATCTATCTTCGATTTAAATGAAGATATGTTAGAAAAAGTAAAAAGGAAAACAAAATGAAAATAGGAATATTTGGTGGAAGTTTTAATCCTCCCCATAAAATGCATGTAGATATTGCCCTAAATTTAATAAATAAAAAATATGTTGATAAAGTTATTTATGTACCAACAGGAAATCAATATAAATACAAAAATAATTTAGTCCAAGATAAATATCGTTATGAAATGTTAAAAATTATTGCAAATAAATATTTTAATATCGATGTTAGTGATTATGAATTAAAAAAACATGTTGTATATACTTGTGAAACCTTAGATTATTTTAAGAGTAAATATCCTAATGATAAAATATATTTTATTTGTGGAACTGATAATTTAAGTTATATAGATAAATGGAAAAATGGACTAGATATTCTTAAAAATAATAAAATTATTGTCATTAAAAGAAATATAGATAATATTAATAAAATATTAAAAAAATATAATAATTATAAAGATAATATAATTGTATCAGATATTGAAGAAAGAGATATTTCTTCAACTCAGATTAGAAAATGTTTAAAAGATAAAAGTAGGGAATTTTTAAATTTAATTGATAAAGATGTTTTAGATTATATAAATAAAAATAATTTATATTAAAATGAGATTTACAAATTGAAGAATAAAAGGAGAATAATAATGAAAGAATTGATAGAAAAGTTAACATTAAAAAATAAAACTATATCTACTATGGAGTCATGTACAGGAGGAGCTGTTGCAAGTGAAATTACTAATTATGAAGGAGCTTCAGAAGTTTTAAAATATTCCTGTGTTACTTATTCCAATGAATTTAAAATAAAAATGGGAGTAAAAAAAGAAATAATTGATAAATATTCAGTTTATAGTATTCAAACTGCTCAAGAGATGAGTAAAAATATAAGTAATTTTACTAATTCATCTTATGGTATTGGAATAACAGGAAAATTAAATAGAATTGATAAAAATAATCCTTATGGTGATGACAATACTGTTTTTATAAGTATTTATGATAAAGATAACAATAAATTTTATAATGATATAATTCATGTTGCAAAAACTAATCGAAAAGAAAATAAAGAGGTAATTGTTACAAAAATAATCGAAATATTGCTGAAATTATTATAGAGGCAATATTATGAAAAATATTAGTAAAATAAAATTATTTTCAAATCATACTTTAAAAGCTCAAGAAACATTAAAAATTATTGAAAAAAAACTAATTGCTAATAATTTTTTTATAGTCGATGAGGAATATGACTTAGCTATTGCAATTGGTGGAGATGGATCATTTTTACAAATGGTAAAAGAAAATAATTTTAATAGTGACATATATTACATTGGCATAAATGCTGGAACTTTAGGTTTTGCCCAAGAAATAAATATTGAAGATATTGATGATTTTATAAAAGAACTAAAAAACGATGATTTTAAAATTGATAAAATTGGAATTCAGGAAACGGAAATTAAAAATAATGATAGTATTTCAAAATTTTATTCTTTAAACGAAATTGTCATTAGAGAAAAAGATTTAAATACAGTTTTTTTAAATATAATGATTGAAGATGTATTTTTAGAAAAATTTGTTGGGGATGGAATTTTAATTACAACATCTTTTGGTTCAACAGCTTATAATCTTTCGTTTGGAGGAAGTATAATTTATAATACTTTTCATACTTTACAACTTACCCCAGTAGCGCCTCTTAATAATAAATCATATCGTTCTTTAATTAATTCTATAGTTATACCTGATGAAAAAATTATTAAAATAGTACCAAACTCAGATAAAAATAATTTACTTATTACAATTGATGGAGAAAATAAAATATATAATGATGTTGTAGAAATAAAAACATATGTTAATAAAAAAAGAATTAAATTTTTAAGAAGAAAAGATTATGATTTTTCTAAAAAAATAAATGAGAAATTTTTGAAATAAACTTTTAATTAAATATGGTATAATTTATTTAGTAGGTGATATTTATGGATGGAAAAATTTATAGGTCAGAAGAAGAATTTTTAAAAGATTATGATTCATCTTTATATGATAAATTATCTATTACAACTGATATTTTAATTTTAAGTGTATCTAATGAAGAAACAGGTAATTATCGCAAATTAAGTGATAAAAAGTTTAGTGTATTATTAGTAAAAAGAGATAATTATCCATTCAAAGATAAATGGTGTTTACCTGGAGGATTTATTAAAATAGATGAAGATTTAGAAGATGCTGCTAAAAGAGTGTTAAAAAATGAAACAAATTTACAAAATATTTACTTAGAACAATTATTTACTTTTGGAGATCCTAAAAGAGATCCAAGAATGCGAGTTGTTTCTACATCATACATGGCATTAATTGATAAAAATAAATTAAATGAAAAAATACCTAAAAATGCTTCTTGGTTTAATATAGATTTTACAGAAGATGAAAAAAGAATTAATGTGATACTTGATAATGGTTATGAATTTATTAAATTTGGCATAAAAAAAATTTTACGTGAAAAATCAACAGATAGATATGATTATATAGTTGATGAAAATACTTCTCTTGCTTTTGATCATCCTAAAGTAATAGTAAGTGGAATTTCTCGACTTAAAAATAAGTTAGAGTATACTGATATTGTATTTAATATGATGCCTAAATATTTTACCTTAGGAGAACTTCAACAGGTATATGAAGTAATTTTAGGAAAAAAATTACTTGCTCCTGCATTTAGAAGAATAATTGCTGGTAAGGTATCAAAAACTGAAAAATATAAGACTGGGGAAGGACATAGACCATCTGTTTTATATGAATATAAAAAATATTAAATGTACTATAATTTTAAATCAAAAAGTTTGAAATTGTTTATAACATATATTTAATTAATAATGTTTTAATTAAAAGTAATATAATTAGTTTATTTATATTATATTAATGGGAGTGATTTAATGATTTATTTAAAAAATTTTAAATTATTAAGTGAAATTGATGAACATAATATAGAAGATCCAAGAAGGATATTTAATAACTATTATCCTCTTAATATATTTTGGAGAAAAGGTCTTCAAAAATTAGAATTTTCTAAAATAACAATTATATGTGGCTCAAATGGAAGTGGAAAATCGACACTTTTAAATATAATAGCAGAAAAAATTGGAGCAATTAGAAAATCTAAAATTGATAAAGGAAGTTATTTTTCTTTATATGCTAATAGTTGTAAATTTGAAATGAGTTTTGAAATGCCAACAGAAATAAAAGTATTAACAAGTGATGATATTTTTGATTATCTTTTAAATATAAGAAGTATTAATAGTGGGGTAAATAATAGAAAAGAATATTTAACTAATGAATGGTTAAATCTAAAATATAATAAGGAAAACAATTCTATTAAAAATTATGAAGAAATAAAAAGAGTTAGTGATGCTAAAAATAAAACAATGTCTAAATTTATTCGACAACATTTAGGAAATAATAATATTATTGAACAATCAAATGGAGAATCTTCATTATTATTTTTTGAAAATGAAATAAAAGAAAATGCAATTTATATATTAGATGAACCAGAAAATAGCTTATCAGCCGAAAATCAATTAAAACTAAAAAAATTTATAGAAGATTCCGCTCGGTTTTATAATTGTCAATTTATAATTTCAACTCATAGTCCTTTTTTACTATCACTTAATGATGCTCTTATATATGATTTAGATTCTGATCCAGTTAATGTAAAAAAATGGACAGAAATAAATTCTGTTAAAACTTATTATGATTTTTTTCAAAGTAAAAAAGATGAATTTGAAAATCAATTAGAAACGAAGTGATAAATATTGAATAGATGTTCTTGGGTAGATTTAAATTCAGAAATTTATATAAAATACCATGATGAAGAGTGGGGAGTTTCCTCATTTGATGATAGATATTTATTTGAAATGTTAATTTTAGAAATATTTCAAGCTGGACTTTCTTTTTTAACAGTTTTAGAAAAAAGAAAATATTTTAGATTAGCTTTTGATAATTTTGATGTAAAAAAAGTACGTAATTATGATGATGAAAAAATAGAAGAGCTACTAAATAATAAAAATATAATTAGAAATAAATTAAAAATAACTTCTGCAATAAATAATGCTAATGTATTTATAAAAATTCAAAAAGAATTTGGTAGTTTTTCTAATTATATTTGGTCATTTACAAATAATAAAGTTATTAAAAATTATAATGGAATAAAAGTAGCTAAATCTCCTTTATCTGATAAAATAACATATGATTTAAAAAAAAGAGGAATGAAATTTATTGGTAGTACTATAATTTATTCTTATTTACAAGCAATTGGTATAGTTAATGATCATGAAAAAATATGTTTTAAAGCCTAAAAGGTTTTTTATTTTGTCTAAATTTACCATTAATTAATTCTTGCCAAAACTTTATATTTTTAATACAATATATACAAACAAATGTTTGAAAGGGTTTTTAGAATGAAAAATATAATTTGTATTGATTTAAAAAGTTTTTTTGCAAGTTGTGAATGTGTAGAAAGAAAATTAGATCCTTTTAAGACTCCTTTAATTGTTGCAGATCCTAAAAGAGGAAGTGGAGCTATTACTTTAGCTGTAACTCCTTATTTAAAAAAATTAGGAGTAAAATCACGAGGAAGATTATTTGAAATACCTAAAAATATTAAAAATATAATTGTAGCTTCTCCAAGGATGAGTTTATATATAAAAAAAAGTAAGGAAGTAATAAATATTTATTTAGATTATGTCAGTAATGAAGACTTACACGTTTATTCTATTGATGAAGTTTTTATTGATATAACTAATTATTTGAAAATGTATAAAAAAACTGATGTAGAAATTGCTAAAGAAATTTTAAATACTATAAAAAAGAAAACTGGATTAACTGCAACATGTGGAATTGGTCCTAATTTATTTTTAGCAAAAGTAGCTATGGATATAGAAGCTAAAATGAATAAATCATGTATTGCCAAATGGGATTATTGTGATGTCAAAACAAAATTATGGGAAATAACACCACTTTCTAAAGTTTGGGGAATTGGCCCTAAAACAGAAAAAAAATTAAATGCTTTAGGTATTTTTAAAATTAAAGATTTAGCTAAGTTTAGCAAAGTAAAATTAATTGATAAATTTGGAATTATTGGTGAAGAACTTTGGAATCATGCTAATGGTATAGATTTAGCTAAAATTAGTGAGTTTAAAATTCCTCCCAAAAATAAATCATATAGTCTCAGTCAAATTTTATATAAAGACTATAATGGGGAAAATATTAAAATAATTATTAAAGAAATGGTTAGTTTAATTACTTTAAGACTTCGAGAAAATAACAAATTGACATCTTCTGTTTATTTTTCTATTAATTATTCTAAAATATATGGTGGAGGTTTTTGTAAAACTGTTAAACTAGATGTAGCAACTAATTTAGAAAAAGATATATATGATGTATGTTATAGTATATTTCAATCATTTTATAATGGATATCCAATTAGAAAAGTTAGTATTGCTTTGTCTAAATTATCCGAAAGTAATGGAATTCAACTTAATTTATTTGATAGTGAAAATTATACTATAAAAAAAGATAAATTAGAGCACGTTATCGATAATTTAAAAAATAAATTAGGTAAAAATAGTATTTTAAAAGCTTCCTCATTACTTCCAGATTCAACTATTAAAATTCGCAATGAAAAAATTGGAGGACATAATAAATGAGAGATAGAAAAATGTTAAAATGGCAACCTTTTTATTCTCTTGGTGATTTTAGAAAAATTACAGAAGATATATCAATTAACAAACAAAAAGAAAAAATAAAAAAATTATCTGAAGATCAAGAGCAAATGATAAATTATTATCTTAATCATTATGAGTATAAACTTAAAATCATATATTATAAACAAGGATTTTATAATACCGTTGTAGGTTATATTAAATATATTGATAAAATCAATAAAATTATATATATAAATAATTTGAAAATTTATTTTAAACGTATAGTAAAAATAGAAAAAATATAAAGTTCATGATATAATTTTATTAGGTGATAAAAATGTATGGAGCTATATTTGGAGATTTAATAAGTTCTATTTATCAAAAAGAAGAAAAATATAAAGAAAATAGTTTATTTAATAGATTAAATTTTTTAAGCAAAGATATTAAAATTAATGAGCATGATTTTTATACTAAAAATACTATATTAACAATTGCTTTTATAGATGCTATTTTAAATGAAAAAAATTTTTCTGAAAAAATGGATGAATATAATAAAAAATATTTAATTAACAATGAATTTTTATCAAATTTTAATGAAAACGATGCTTTAAATAGTTTATCTCCTATTGGCTTTTTATTGGATAATGAAGAAAGTATTTTAAAATTAACTACAAAAACTGCAAAATTAACGCACGATAGTAAAGATGAAATTTTAGCCTCTATAATATTTACTCATGTTATATTTTTAATAAGAAATAAATGTTCTAAAGAAGAAATAAAAACAATTTTAAAAGAAAAATATAATATGAATATTAATTTTAGTCTATCCAAACTACAAGCATTAAATACTTATAAAAATAATATACTTGATATATTAGCAATTTGTATTAATTTAAGTCTCAATTCCTCTAATTTTGAAAATGCTATAAATAAAGTTTTATCTATAGGAGGAAATATTAATACTAATTTATGCATTACGGCTACTTTAGCTGAAGCTTTGTATGGTATTCCAGATAATTTTAAAGATCAAGTTAGACAAAAAATACCTGAAGAATTTACTGAAATTTTAGAAAATGCATATCATAAAATATTAAATAAAAATAAAAAACGTTAAATTTAAGAAAAAAAGGATAGGATTGAAAATGGAAAAATTACAATTAAAAATTTTAAGAATTAAAAATTTTATTATTTATTATAAAAAAGAATTTATAATTGCATTATGTATATTACCATTAGTTTTATTTTTAATTATTTATTTTTTATTTATTAAGTGTGATTATAAAGAAACTAAAAATTCGAGTAATATTTTAACTAATTATGTTAAAAATACATTGCCTAATAATAAAATATTAAAAAATTATAGCGAATATAAAAAATTTTGGAATAGTTACAGTGGCTATGATATAAATACATCTAAATTAAAAAAAGAAAATTTTAAAAGAAATGATTATATTGTTTATTTTTATAGAGCAAATAAATGTGTATCTGTTGAAAATTATCCGTTAGAAGCTAAATTTAAGAAAAATAAAATTATTTTAAAAACTGTAGAATATACTGGGGGAGAATCTTGTGGAATTAATACTTACGCCTATTTAATTGAAACTCCAAAAAATTATTATCAAAAACTTCCAGAAATAAAAATAAATAAAGAAACATTAAACGATAGTAAAATAATAGAAAAAACTAAAATTGTTGCTAAAAAACCAATTTTATATTTATATCCAACAAAAAAAACTAAAGTGCATGTGACATTAGAAAAATACAATAATATTATTACTTCATATCCAAAATATAATAATGGTTGGGATGTAACGGCTTATAAAAATGGTGATTTATATGATAAAGAGAATAAATATTATTATGCTTTATATTGGGATGAAAATTTAGAATATAAAGTTGATTTTAATACTGGATTTTATGTAGAAAAAAATGATGCATTAAAATTTTTAGAAGAAAAGTTAAAATATATTGGTTTAAATGAAAGAGAAAGAAATGAATTTATAATGTATTGGTTGCCTATTTTGGAACAAAATGATAAAAATTTAATTTACTTTGAACTAACAGAAGAAAGACAAAAAAATAATAAATTAAATATTTATCCTTATCCTGATTCGCTTTTAAGATTAAATATGCATGTAAAAAAAGTTTCAAAAAAAATAAATTTAAAAAATCAAAAACTAGTTAAATTTCAAAGAAAAGGATTTACAGCTGTTGAATGGGGTGGAACAAATTATTAAGAATTATGAAAAAGAATTTTTTATTAATAATTTTATTTTTAAGTTTTATATTAAATGTAAGTGCTAATGAAACAGAAGAAGTTACATTAAAAAAATGTGTAGATGGTGATACAGCTATTTTTAATGTAAATGATAATGAAGAAAAATTTAGATTTTTAGCTATTGATACACCTGAAAGTGTACATCCGACTAAGAAAGTTGAAAGTTTTGGCAAAGAGGCAAGCAATTTTACATGTGATTTATTAAAAAATGCTAAAACTATAAAAATTGAATTTGATAAAAATAGTGATAAAAAAGATAAATATGGAAGATATTTAGCATGGGTATATGTTGATGATGTTATGATTCAAAAAATTTTACTAGAAAAAGGTTTAGCAAAAATTGCATATATTTATGGAAAATATGACTATATGGATGAATTGTATAAAATCCAAAATGAAGCATCAAAAAATAAAATTGGAATTTGGAGTAAAGAAAAAAATGAATATACTGTAACTTTTAAAAGTTATAAAAGTACAAAAAATATAAAAGTATTAGCTAATTCTAAAATAACAAAAATAGAAGCTTCTAAAAAGAATGGGTATATATTTAAGTATTGGATGTACAATGACAAGGAATATAACTTTGACAATAATGTAAATAGTAATATTACATTAACAGCAAAATATGAAAAGTTAAATTTAATATATTTTTTAAAAAACAAAAAATACAAAACTATAATAATTATATTAATTTTGTTAATTTTAATATATTCACCTAAGAAATTAAAAAAAGTATTAAAAAAATTATAATTTTTTTAATGAATTTTTTGTTAATAAAAAACCATTTTTTTCTAAATCATAACTGAGATTATTAGAATTTATATTTATGTTATTTAAATAATTGAAACAATAATCTAAATTTTCATTAGTTAAATCATTAACAATTAAGTAGGCATAAATATGTGCTAAATCATTAATACTATTATCTTTAGCGTTACATTTTTTAAGTTTTAAAATTGCTTCATTAATTAATCTATTTATAAATATTTCATAATCTTCATTACTTTTATAAATAAAATAAACTTCATTAAAAACAGGAATAATTTCAGTATATATTGAATTAAAAATATTATTTTTACTAAATAATAAATTTATTAAGTGTGTTAATTCATGTATCCATATTAATATATCTTTATTTGTTTCAATTGGGGGTAAAATTGCTTTTATTTCATTATTATAATTTGTAAATATTCCATAATTAATATTTTTTTTTGTTATAATGTAATTAAAAATTTTATTAATATTAATATTATTTAAAAAAGTATGTATAAATTTATGTGAAATTTTTTTAAAATCATCAAAAGTAGCTGGACAATCTAAAAAATCTAATTTTTTTGACTCAATTGATTTTTTTTGACTTAATAAATTTATTGCTTTATTAAAGTATTTTAAATCACCCATAATTAACACCTCACAATTTAAAAAATATTTTAGCATTTATTTTTTTATAAAACAACAAAATGTATATTTGTAAATGATGTGAAACAAAAATTATATAAAAATTAATTCAAGATAATTGAGTTAATTTTTTATGCTCT
>CANQYB010000031.1 GCA_947627975.1 uncultured Bacilli bacterium
AATACTATGAACTTATTTTATAAAAGAAAAACGCACTCTTCAATTTGAAGTGTGCGAGTTTAAACCTCAATGGAGCAGGTGATGGGAATCGAACCCACGTGGTCAGCTTGGAAGGCTGAAGTTCTACCATTAAACTACACCTGCATGCAATATAAATTATATCATAATATTTTATTAATGCAAGATTTTTTTTCTAATTTGTAATTAAATTTATTTTTATGTATAATATTATATGAAAGCTGAAAGTGAGGGTAGCAAAAGCTTAGCGCCATGGCCACAAAAGTGGTGACGAGGATAGTAGTTATCGAAAAATTCGGCGGATGCTACTACGGATATATATTCGTTAAATACATAACAAAGTAACAAAATATTTCTTGTTATTAAAAATTGTATTACATAAATATTATATTAAGGAGAAAAAATAATGTGTGGAATAGTTGGGTATAAAGGAAATAAAAATGCTCAAGAAATTCTAACTAATGGTTTAAGTTGTCTTGAATATCGTGGATATGATTCTTCTGGTATAGCATATTTTATTAATAATAAAATAAAAATAGAAAAGGCAATTGGGCAAATTAAAAATTTAAAAAATAAAATAAATTACAAAGAAAAATCAAACTTAGGAATTGGTCATACTAGATGGGCTACTCATGGAAAAGTAAATCTTGATAATTGTCATCCTCATCAAGTTGGTAAAATAACTTTAGTTCATAATGGAATTATTGAAAATTATGGAGAAATTAAAAAAAAATTACAACAATTTGGATATGAATTTTATGGAGAGACTGATACAGAAGTAGCTTGTGCTTTAATTGATTACAATTATAAAAAAACCTCTAACATGTTAAAAGCAATAAAAAAATCAATAAATACTTTTATTGGAAGTTATGCTTTTTTAATTCTTTGCAGTGATGAATGTGATAAATTATATGCAACAAGAAATAATAGTCCTTTAATTGTTGCATTAAATAATGAGGAGACTTTTTTAGCATCAGATGTTCCAGCAATTCTTAATTATACCAATAAATATTATTTACTTGATAATAAAGATATTGTTAAAATAGATGAAAAAATTAATTTTTATGATGAAAATTTAAAACAAGTTACCAAAAAAATAAAAAAATATGAAATAGAAAATATTAATATTTCTAAAGGAAAATACAAGCATTATATGTTAAAGGAAATAAATGAAATTGATGATGTTGTAAGAAAAACTGTTGCTCCTTTTATAATTGATGAAAATACATTTCAATCTAAATTCAATTTTTTATCTAAATTTGAAAAGATTGAAATAGTTGCTTGTGGAAGTGCATACCATGCTGGACTTATTGGGAAATATTTAATAGAAAAATATAGTGATGTTAATATTGATATAAATATTGCTTCAGAATATCGATATAAAAAACATAAATTTAATTGTAAAACTTTAGTTATAATTATTTCTCAATCAGGAGAAACTGCTGATAGTTTAGCTGCATTAAGAATAGCTAAAGAAAATAATGCTAAAACATTAGGCATTGTTAATGTTTATGAATCATCAATAGCAAGAGAAGCAGATGATGTAATATATACTCAAGCTGGACCAGAAGTTGCCGTAGCAACAACAAAAGCTTATGTTTCTCAAGTTGCTATATTTTCTTTAATTGCTATGTACTTTAAGTCAAAAAATGAAAGTATTAAAAACGATTTGAAGGATTTAAAAAACTTACCAGAAAAAATACGAAATATTTTAAATAAAGATTTTCAAAAATTTGCAAAGTTAATTTATAAACAAAATGATGTCTTTTTTATAGGAAGACAAATTGATTATGCTTTATGTATGGAGGGAAGTTTAAAATTAAAAGAAATATCTTATATCCATAGTGAAGCCTATGCTGCTGGAGAATTAAAACATGGTTCAATTTCTTTAATTGATAATAATACAGTTGTTATTGCAATTAATACAGATAAAGACATTTCATTAAAAACAATTAGTAATATTAAAGAAGTTAAATCACGTGGAGCTTATGTCATATATTTAACTAATGATAAAAATATTAAGGAAAAATTTTATGATAAATTGATTCTAATTGATAATATAAGTCCACTTGTAAGTCCTATGTTAGCTATTATTCCTCTTCAATTAATTTCCTATTATGTAGCTAACTTAAAAAAATGTAATATTGATAAACCTAAAAATTTAGCAAAATCAGTAACAGTAGAATAAGGATTTTTCCTTATTTTTTTTGGTTTGTTTTGCTACAAAATAAAAAAAATAGAGAATATTATATATTGAAGGAGGTATGTTTTTGAAAACATTTTTAAAAATTTTTTCAATAAAAAATATTATAGCTATTATACTTACTATAATTATGGGAATATTGATATTAAAAAATAATAAAATTAATGAACCCGTTCTTGCAATATTTAGTGCTAGTTATGGAAGTGTTATGACATACTTTTTTTCAATTAAAAGAAAGGATAATGATAATGAATAATATTTTTCCCACTAAATATATAAAAATAACTAATAATTATAGTTCATCACATAAAGGAATAGACTTTGGTTGGAGTAGCTCTTATGGTGGAAGTAATGTTTCTGTATTTTCTATTAATGATGGTGTAGTATATAAAACTGAAATACAAAAAAAAGGTGGATATTGCATGTATATTAAGCATGACAATGGTATGGTTTCACTTTATGCTCATTTAAAGAAAAATAGTTATAAATTTAAAGTAGGAGATAGAGTAAATCGTGGATCAGTAATAGCAAATATGGGTGGAACTGGAGTTGTAACAGGTAATCATGTTCATTTATCTTTATATAAAAATACAAATTTAAATGATTCTAATAAGGTAAATCCTTTACCATATTTATATGCTAATGATTCAAATATAATAAATTCTAGTACTAAAGCAAAATATAAAATAAATTATGAAAGTAATCAACAATCATCTAATAATAATACTGATAATTCTCTTAAAGTAGGGGATAAAGTACAAATAATCGGCAATTACGCCTCATCTTCTACTTCAACTAAAGCAGTCAATAAAAAATTAATTGGTGCAACTAGATATATTTTAAAAATTTATCAAGGAAGAAATTATCCTTATCAAGTTGGTAATACAACTGGTGTATCAGGTTATTTTAAAGCTAATTCATTAAAAAAATTGAGTTAACTAAAAAAGGTTGACATAATATTAATTTTATTATAATATAATAAAGAAACAAAGGAGGAAATAAAATGGCAGTAAAAATTAGATTAAAAAGAATGGGTGCTAAAAAAAGACCTTTTTATAGAATTGTAGTTGCAGATTCTAGAAGTCCAAGAGATGGAAGATTTATTGAAACTGTAGGTACTTATAATCCTATTGTTGAAAAAACTGAAATTAAGTTAAATGAAAGTGCAATTCTTGATTGGTTAAATAAAGGAGCTATACCAACTGATACTGTAAGAAGTATTTTATCTAAAAATGGTATAATGGAAAAGTTTTCTAAAATGAAAAATAATTCTGTTAAAAAAACTAAAAAAGTTAGTAAAACAAATGAAAAAAAAGAAGGAAAATAATTTATGGATATTGTTTTATTTACTGAAAATTTAGTTAAAAGTATTACTCGTGAACCTGATTTAGTTAAAGTAGAAAAATTTACTGAAAATGAAAATGATATTATTCTTGAAATTATGGTTCATGAGAGTGATATGGGGGTTGTAATTGGCAAGAATGGCAAAATGGCTACTTCTATTAGAACAATAGTACAAGCTTATGCCCATTTAAATAATATAGAAAAAGTTAAAATTAATATTAATTCTTTTTAAAATAACTGATGAAATGCAAACTAATAGTTTGCATTTTTTAAATTTGGATAATTTATATATATTTCTTTATAATTTTTTTTTGACTGTTTTAATAAATACTAGTATACTTACTATAGGAGGTAATTATGAAAAAAAAAGTATTAGTTGCTTTGATTATGATAGCAATAATTATTCCTATTTTATTATTAGGAGGAATATATTTTAATATATCTATTTTTCTTATAAGTGCCTTGGCTTATAAAGAAATAATTGATTTGGAATATGATTCAAAAGAACTTCCTTGGTTAATAAAAATATTGGGCTTGGGATGTTTTGAATATATAATTTTTGGCAATAATAGTTTAAAAGATCCGTCAATATTTCCTTTAATAATTGCAATATTAATTTTGTTAATACCAATAATTTTTTATAGTGATTTTAAAAAATATAATACAAATGATGCCTTTTATTTATTGGGAAATATTATATTTTTAGGATTATGTTTTAATTTTTTGACAAATATATATCATTACTCATTAAAATATTTTTTATTAATGTTAATAATAACAATATTTACTGATACTTTTGCTCAAATATTTGGAATGTTAATAGGAAAGCATAAATTAACTAAAATATCACCAAATAAAACAATTGAGGGAAGTTTATGTGGAACAGTGCTTGCAACATTTATTGCTAGTATGTATTATATTAATGTTATTAGTATTAATGAAAATTATTTTGAAGTAATTTTATTAATTGCTTTATTAAGTGTTATTTCACAATTGGGAGATTTATTATTTTCAGCAATTAAAAGACAATATAATAAAAAAGATTTTTCAAATATAATCCCAGCACATGGTGGGATACTTGATCGAATAGATAGTATTTTATTTATTACGTTGTTATTTGTAGTATTAATAAATTTTATTTAGGAGGAATTTATGACATCAATTATTTTACTTATTTTAATATTAGGCTTATTAGTTTTTATTCATGAACTTGGACACTTTATCATGGCTAAAATTAGCAAAGTACATATTTATGAATTTTCTATAGGTATGGGTCCTAAAATTTTTTGCCATAAAGGTAAAGATAAGGTTGATTACTGTTTAAGATTATTTCCAATTGGTGGATTTGTATCTATGGCAGGTGAAGTTTATGAAGATGATAAAAAATTACCCAAAGATAAATTACTTTGTAATAAGCCATGGCATTTGCGTTTTTTAACAATTATAGCTGGAGTTACAATGAATTTTATTTTGGCATTTATATTACTTTTTTTTATCGCTTTAATTTGGGGTAGTAATTCGTTTGAACCAATTATTGGAAAAATTCAAAAAAATTCTCCGATTTATAAAACAGATATAAAAGTTGGTGATAAAATTGTTGGAATAAATAATTACAATATTAAAACTTGGGATAAAGCTATACTAGTATTACAATTTAAAAATAAGGAAAAAGATTATACTTTTAAAATTCAAAAACCGGATGGAAAAATTAAAACTTATAAAATAGTACCTAAAAATGTTACAAATAAAGATGGAACTAAGAGTAAAATTTTTGGCTTTTCAATAAAACAAAAAAAGATAAATGGCTTTTTTGCCGCAATTAAATATGCATTTATTAAATTTGGAGTGTTAATTGAACAAATGTGGTTAGTAATAATAAATCTAATTACAGGAAAACTTTCTTTGTCTGCTTTATCAGGACCTGTTGGAATGTATTCAGTTGTCGAACAAAGTACTTCTTATGGCATTTCGCAAATTATTTATTTAATAGCACTTCTATCTCTTAATTTAGGATTTATAAATATTTTACCTATTCCAGCTTTTGATGGAGGAAGAGCTTTATTTATGATTATAGAAAAAATTAAGGGTAGTCCAATTAATCAAAATTTTGAAAATACTTGTCATACAATTGGTTTTATCTTATTAATGATTTTAATGGTAATAATTACTATTAATGATATTATAAAATTATTTTGACAATTTGATATCTTTTTGTTATTCTATTATTAGAAGATAGGGTGATAATAATAGATGAACAAAAATAAAATTATTTTAAAACATTGTCCCAATTTTTATAAAATTATAAATTTTGAATATTATGAAGGTGATTTAATATCTGACAAGCTAATAAAAATATATCAAGATTATATTTTTAAAGTTGATATTAATGATGAAGAGGCATTAAAAGATATTGAAAATTTAGATAAAATAATTGCTCGCTATTTTGATGATTATTATTTTAGAACAGAAATGCAAAATGGTCTTAAAAAAATCCGTGTAAATATTAATGAAAAAAATATATTACAAATAATAATTGAAAATATTTTTAAGATATTTGATAAATATGAAGAAGGAACAACAAGAAAAATATATGTAACAAGGTGGATATAAATCCATCTTTTAATTTGCAAAATATTATTATTTTTAATATAATGAATTAAGTGGTGATGAAAAAAATGAAAATTGAAAGTGTAGAACTAAATTCAACAGCTGTAAGAATAAGTCAGTATCCCGATACTGATTATCCAGAATTTTTATTAGTAGGAAGAAGTAATGTTGGGAAGAGTAGTTTTATTAATGCTTTAATTCAAAGAAAAAATTATGCTAGAACTTCTTCAAAGCCAGGTAAAACTCAAGCATTAAATTTTTATTTAGTAAATAATTTATTTCATCTTGTTGATGTTCCAGGATATGGTTATGCTAAAGTTTCAAAGTCTGTATATAAAAAATTTGGCTTAATGATAGAAGAATATATTAAAAATCGTAAAAATTTAAAAAATGTTTTTATGCTTATTGATTATCGGCACAAACCAACAGAGGATGATAAAATAATGTATGATTTTTTAAAATATTACGAGTTACCAGTTACTATAGTTGCTACAAAATATGATAAAGTTTCACCTAATAAACGAATTAAGACAGAAAAAATATTAAATGAATCCTTGAACTTAAAAGATAATGATAAATTAGTTTTATTTTCATCTGTAAGTAAAAAAGGAAGAGAAGAAATTTATTCTATAATTAAAAGTTTTTTAAATGAATCTAATTGATTCTTTTTTCTTGTAAGGAAAAAAATATTAGTTTATAATGAAATTGGTGATATTATGAATAATAAAAAGGGTTTTACTTTAATTGAACTTTTAGCAGTTATAGTGATTATGGGTATTTTATTAAGTGTTGCAGTGCCATCAATAATTTCAATAGCTAAAAAGCAGAAATTAAATTTAAAAGAAAAAAAATTAGATTTACTAGTTGAGGCTGCAGAAGAGTATTTAATGGATAATAAAGATGCCTATTATTCTGTTACTTCTGATAGTACATATTTTAAAATAAAAGAATTTTCTGGAGAAAAAAATCTTTGTGTTGAAACTTCAAAATTGAAAGATGAAGGATATGTTGAAGATATCTCTGATCCAACAGAAGAGGGACAAGATATAAACGTATGTATTTATGTTAAAATTGTAACAACAAGTAGTGGTAAAAAAGTTTATAAATCATCATTAAATCCAATAACAAAGAAAAATAGCTAATTTGAGGGGGAATTAAAAAATGAAAAAACAAACAGTTTGTTTAATTGGAAAGCCAAATACAGGAAAAAGCACTTTATTTAATAGGCTTATAAAAGAAAAAAAATCAATAATTTTAGATACGCCTGGAGTGACTAGAGATAGAATATATGGTGATGTAAATTATCAAAATTACAATTTTTTACTAATAGATACTGGTGGAATAGAAGTTGGTAATGATGATTTTAATGAATCTATTAAAGTTCAAGCAAATATAGCAATTGAAGAATCAGATGTTATTGTTTTTGTTGTTGATGGAAAAGAAGGCATTACTAAAGATGATTATTTAGTAAGAGATATACTTTTGAAAAGTAATAAAAAAGTAATTCTTGCTGTTAATAAAATTGATAATGAAAAAAGAGAAATAAATATTTATGATTTTTATTCATTAGGATTTGAAAATCTTGTTGCTATAAGTGCCGAACATAATAAAGGAATTAGTAATTTATTAGATAAAATTGTCGAAGAATTTTATGAAAGACCTACAATAGAAGATAAAAATGCCATAAATTTTTGTATAATTGGTAGGCCAAATGTTGGAAAAAGCAGTCTAATTAATGCTTTATTGGATAAAGAAAGAGCAATAGTAAGTGATGTTGCGGGAACTACAAGAGATGCTACTGAATCATTTTTTATGTATAAAGGAATGAAATTCAAAGTTGTAGATACAGCAGGAATGAGAAAAAAAGGGAAAATTTATGAAAATATTGAAAAATATAGTTTAATAAGATCTATAAAAGCAATAAGTGAAAGTGATGTTTGTGTAATTGTAATTGATGCAAATAGTGGTATTATTGAACATGATAAACATATCGTTTCTTATGCCTTAGCAGAAAACAAAGCCATTGTTTTAGTTATAAATAAATGGGATTTAATTACTGACAAAGAAAAAAATCTAAAAAAATGGAAAGAACTAATAAAAAATAATTTTCAATTTATTCCCTATGCTAATACTATCTTTTTATCAGCTTTAAAAAAAGAAAAGACTACTAAATTAATGTCTTTAATAATCGATGCTTATAATAATTATAATAAAACAATTAAAACTTCTATTTTAAATGATGTAATTAATGATGCTGTTAAACTACATAAACCCCCATCTTATAAAAATAAAAGATTAAAAATATATTTTGTTTCACAAACGGCTAATAAACCCCCAAAATTTACTTTTAATGTTAATAATAAAAATTTAGTTCATTTTAGTTATGAAAGATATTTAGAAAATAAGATAAGAGAAAATTTTGATTTACAAGGTACACCAATAATATTACAATTTAAAAATAAAGATGAATAATTTCATCTTTATTTATTATCAATTCTTTTTTTATTTATAACATGATTTTTATTAAAAGTAATTAAGTCTATGATGTTAACATTTAAAGTTTTAGCTAAATTTTCTAAAAAATCAATAGTGAAATTAATTTCTCCTCTTTCAACTGATGCTAAATATTTAAAACTAAGATTATATTTGGTATAAAATTTTTCTTGACTTAAATTTTCTTTGAATCTTAAATATTTTAGATTGATAGCAACAATTTTTTTTAAATTCATATATTCACTTCCAAATTTCCAAATTTTACCAATTTAATAGTAGTAATAATTTTTGTATAAGTCTACCTAGTTATAACTTTACAAGTTGACTTTAATTATAAAATACGATATTATAAACGTAAGGAAGTAAAGGTAGTATGAAAAAAAATGAAAAATTGATAAAATTAAGACATGATAAAAATTATACGTGTAATGATATGGCCAAACTAATTGGAATTTCAAAGGCTTATTATTGGAAAATAGAAAATGGGAAAAGAAATTTATATTATGATATGGCAAAAAAAATAAGCAAAATATTTAATTTAAAACCTGATGATGTATTTTATGATTTGTTTTAGAAACTTTTAAACCTTTTACATATATTATTGTAGGAGGTTTTTTTATGAAATTTAAAGATGACTTTTTTAAAAAAGTAGAAAAAAAGACAAATGTAGATAAAGATACAATAATTTCTTTAGCAGAAAAATTGCAAAAAAATTCTTTAAAAGATGAAAAGACATTAAGAGAAGTTATAAGAACATTAAGTAGCATGACTAAAAAAGAAGTTTCTAAAGAAAAAGAAGATAAAATAGTGGAAGCAATAATTAAAGATAAAGTGCCTAAAGGAGTAGAAAAAATGTTTTAAGTAATAAAATTAATTTCTTTTTCATAAGTATTACTATAAATTGATAGGAGTGAAATTATGGAAAAGGAAAAAATATTAGAATCTATTGCTCATCATGGCAATGGTGAAATATATTTAGGTGTAGTAGGTGCAGTAAGAAGTGGTAAATCAACATTTATAAAAAGGTTTATTGAAAATTTAGTTGTACCAAATATTGAAGATGAATACGAGAAAAAAAGATGCTTAGATGAAATACCGCAAAGTGCTCAAGGTAAAGCTATTATGACTACTGAGCCTAAATTTGTTCCATCTACAGGTGCTAATATTAAAATTGATGATTTTCAAGCAAATGTAAAACTGATAGATTGTGTTGGATACATTGTTGATGGAGCTACGGGATTTGAAGATGAAGAAGGTAACCCTCGAATGGTAAAAACCCCTTGGTTTGATGATAACATGCCATTTGTTGAAGCTGCCGAAATAGGTACAGAAAAAGTTATTAAGGATCATTCTACTATAGGTATTGTTGTAACAAGTGATGGGTCTTTTGGAGAAATTAAAAGAAATGCTTATATTGAAGCTGAAGAAAAAGTTATTAGTCAACTAAAAAGTATGGGAAAGCCTTTTATTGTTATTTTAAACAGTAAAGAGCCAACTTCCGATAAAGCAATGAAAATTTCTTCTGAACTTCGTGAAACTTATGATGTTCCAGTTATACCAATCAGTGTAGAAAATATGAGTGAAACAGAAATTTATGATATTTTAAAAAAAGCATTATATGAATTTCCAATAATGCAAATAAATGTTAATATTCCAGAATGGATTGATGTTTTAGATAATGATCATGAAATAAAAAAACACTATTTAGAAAAAATAAAAGAAAGTGTAATTGAAGTAGATAAAATTAAAGATGTTGATAATATAATTAGTCATTTTGAAGAAGATGAATATATAAAAACAGCTAAAATTACTGAACTAGATACCAAAGAAGGAATAATTACTTTATCTATTGATAGTGATCCATCATTATATAATGATGTATTAAAAGATATGATGGGAGCAACTGTAGCTACAAAAGCATCTCTTTTAAAAGTATTTAAAGATTTTTCGAGTGGTAAAGAAGAATATAATCAAATAAAAAATGCTTTAAAACAAGCAAAGAGTACAGGATATGGAATTGTCTATCCAACATTAAAAGAAATGAAATTAGAAACCCCAGAAATAATAAAACAGGGTTCACGTTATGGAGTAAAATTAAATGCCCTTGCTTCATCAATTCATTTAATTAAAGTTGATGTGGAATCTACATTTGAACCAATTATAGGAAGTGAACTTCAAAGTAAAGAACTTATTGACTATTTAATGAAAGATTTTGAAACTAATCCAGCCAATATTTGGAAAAGTGAAATATTTGGTAGAAGTCTTGATGAAATTGTTAAAGAAGGTATTCAAGCTAAGCTTTCAATAATGCCAGAAAATACTCGTTATAAGTTAGGCAAAACTATTACAAAAATTGTAAATAAAGGTGCAAATAACCTTATTGCTGTTGTTATTTAATTAGTTAATTACTAATTTTTAAACTAAATAGCTATTTTTTCTTGATTTTTATATTATTTTTTGATATCTTGGAATTGTAAGGAAAATAAAAATTACCTTATAAAAAATTCTTTATATACTAGGAGGTAGAAAAAAATGAGTAAAACTGAAATTATTGAAGAAATAGCTTCTGTAACTGGTTTGACAAAAGCTGATTCTGGAAGAGCTTTAGATGCTGTTTTAACTGCTATTACTAATGGTCTTAAAAAAGAAGGAAAAGTTGCTTTTGTTGGATTTGGAACTTTTGCTGCTAAAGAAAGAGCTGCAAGAGAAGGTATTAATCCATTAACAAAAGAAAAGATTAGCATTCCAGCAAAAACAGTTGTTTCATTTAAAGCAGGAAGCAAATTAAAAGATAGCTTAAACTAATAAATTAAAAAAATGACTATAGTCATTTTTTTTGTGTGTGTAAAATAAATAAATATTTGTAAATTTATTTAAAACTGTATATTTGTAAATGATGTGAAACAAAAATTATATAAAAATTAATTCAAGATAATTGAGTTAATTTTTTATGCTCT
>CANQYB010000032.1 GCA_947627975.1 uncultured Bacilli bacterium
GCATAAAAAATTAACTCAATTATCTTGAATTAATTTTTATATAATTTTTGTTTCACATCATTTACAAATATACAAAGTTGTTTTATATCTTAATATAACTTAAAAGTAATTACAATAAAAATACTTTTTCCTAAATCAATAATTATTAAAAGAAAAACCTATTTTTAAAATTGACAAATAAATTTTTGATTGTTAAAATATTAATACTTTTAGGAGATTATTATGAATTTAATAGATGAGTTAAAAAATAAAAATAATAAATATATATCAATGAGTATTTTAACTTTAATAGAAGAAATTCAAAATGAATGTCAACAATATAAAATCACATTAAAGGATAATAAAACTATTTTAGAAAATGATTATAGAAAATTAGTTATTACTAAAATAAATAAAAAATTACCTTTAATAGAGGAAACTTTATCATATTTTGAATTTAAATTTATCTATCAAACTAATAGTGATTATTTGTTTGATAGATATCTTATAGAAGTTTATGAAAATAATAAAAAAACTATTTTTAATGTTTTATGTGGAAAAGATATTAACTATATATGTGAGGATTATACTAAAGATGGAAAGAAAGAATATTTACTAAATAATTTAAATAATTCCATAATTGTAAAAGAAGAATTTATAAATACTTTAGATGGAATTAGATATAAAAAAAGAATTAATGGAAGTTATGAAAGATTTGCAATTAATATTAAAGAAAATACAATAATTTTAAATAACGAATTAAATCCTTTATATGAAAAATTTGATAATAGAGATGTATCTCTATTAAATAAAAATGAATTAAAAAAATTAAAAAGAATTTAAATTATTTAAATTCTTTTTTACATTTCATCTAACATTTTATCAAGATTTTTTCTTTTTTTATTCTTTTTTTTAGCTATTTCTTTTATTTCTTTTTTATTTATTTCCATTGTGTTTTCTTTTTGATAATTATCCATTTTTATTTGATTTTTTTTTGATTTCTTTTTTGATTTTTTAATTGAAATTATTAAAATAATTATAAATAAAATCACTATTAAAATAATTAATGTTAAACAAATTATTTCTAGCTTTTCTATTTTTTCACTTAAACTATTATCAAAACGTTGAAGTGTTTTTTCTAATGAATCATAAACATAAAAACTTGACTTTCCGGTTTCTAAATTAATACCATAAACTAAAATAAATTTGGATTTAGAACTTGTTTTGTAGGCTGTAATATCTTTGCCATTAATATTTATTTTGGTAATTACATAACCTGCAGGAACTTTTTTAGGATTGACATTTAAAATAGTTATATAATTTGATTTAATTTGATTAAATAACGTATATTCTTTTGATTTTGTGTTATATATGTAGTATGAAACATTACCATCTTGATCTTTTAGCCCTACTACATATATTTTAGCTTTTTCATTATATAATGCTGGAATTTCTTGATTTTTAATTTTTATTTTAGTTCTTGAGAATCCTTCAATATCTTGTAACATTGATTCTCTTTTTACTACATTGTAGCTTTTTCCATCTACTGATACTTTAATTGGATTTTCATCAATTACAGTTGCAATAATTGTATATACCTTTTTATTACCTCTTTGACTAGTTACTGTTATATCTATTTTATTTTCACCTTCAGAAACGTCAATTTCACCATCACCTGTTACAGTTGCAGTTGAATCTTCTTTAACGGCATTTATTTTTATTTTTTCAGTTCCAGCTCCTAACGTAACATTATATGTTAATGTATTTTTATCAAAAACGGGATTTAATGTTGCTCCATCAATAATAATATCTTTTAAATTATTATTATCACTATATGTTGCTAATATTTCTTCTTGTGATAAAACTTTAATAGTTTTTGAAGCAGTTGGATATGATATACTTTCATCGTCCATTGTAATATTACTATTTTTAACTGTTATTGTTGCATTTCCGCTTGATTTTACTTTATAGCTAAATGAATAAGTATAGGATTTTCTTCCATAACATTTATCATCTAATTGTACAGATGTTCCAGAGGAACTAAAATTATTTAATGCAACATCAAAAGAGCAAATACCTAATGCTGAATCATTAGCTCTTAAAGTTACACTAAACTTAACTGTTTGCCCAACTTGAGCTGTTGAAGGCCCAGAAATACTAATTGATGCACTACTAGCATTAGCAGTAAGAGTAAAAATAAAACTAGCCAAAAAAACTATTAATAAATATTTAATTTTTTTCATAAAATTCCTCCTAGCTAATTTTAATAATTCCTAAAATATGTTTTTTTATTCTTAACATATCTATTGAATCTACTTTATTATCCTTATTAACATCAGCAGCTTTTAAGCTATTACCTGATAATGTTGAAACACCTAAAATATGTTTTTTGATTCTTAGCATATCTATACTATTAATATTATTATCGCCATTTAAATCGCCATATTTTACAGTAGGTGCTGGAGCGCTAGATGATCCACCTGAATTATTATTGTTATTATTATTTTGAGAATTATTTCCTACAGAATTATTCGTTCCACTATTTGTTGATTCGCCAGCTTTAATAGATGCAAAGTAAGTATTACTTGGCATATTATTATAAACTGGAATACTAAATGTATAAGTTATATTTTTATAATTATTTACTTTATTATAAGCTTTATATTCAGAACCACCTTCACTATTTGCAGCTTGGATATTTTGCATGTATTGATTGCCATAATATTGTGGACCAATTATATCGAATTTTTGAGTATATAAAGTATCTTGTCCAACATTTATATAACCATTAGCAATCCATTGAGCTCCACCTTTAATTGCTTTATAAGGAGTATTCCATGGACGACCATAAGATGTATCATTATTTTGACTGCCTTTAGCATAATATAAACCATTTTGAATTGCATTTCTATCACCACTTTTATAAGAATGTATATTATAAAAATTATAATAACCTTCATACCCAGAAACCGTACCACTTATACTAGCTCCTTTACCATCTATTCCTTGTTCTTGAATAATTCTAGCGGCTAAATGAAGAGGAGAAGTAGAATTTTCTTTTCCAGCTTCAAAAATAGTTTTAGCATAACTAATATTATTTCCATTATTATCTTTTATAGAATTATTAGCCATAAAGGTATTAGTTAGCATATTTTCTACTGTACTAACTGTTTGAGTAGATTCATTAAATGATAATTTTTCAAATTGGAAAACATATTTTTCATTTAAAAAGTTTCTTGGATCCATAAAATACTTAATCATATCAACACTTGCTGAATACCAATCAACTCCATCAAAAACTTGATTATTACCCGCAGGATTTTTCCATCCTTCTTTATCATTATCTGTTATTTGAATTAAATTTTTATTTGTATATCTTGATTCCTCATTTATAACAGTATTCCAATCAAGTCCGGTATTGTAAGCTTCAAAATTTGCATTAGGATAAACAGAATGTAAATATTTTATAAAAGGTTTATATGAATCAGGAAATGCATTTAATTGTGATTGAAAATTAGCATCTGTATTATAATCTGAAGATACGGCATAAATATTTAAAGTACTAGAACATACATATCCTAATTTATTTGCTGTATAATATACTTGATACCAACCAGAATCGCATCCTTTTCCATTGTACTTAGTTAATGAAGCTAATCTAACAGAAGCTCCAATAGGCATGCTAGCTACTTTTTTAGAAGTAGATGCTTCTGCATTTATTGCTAAATTATCTGGTTGATTGTTATATCCATAATATGTAATACTTTCTGCATTTACTGGTAATACTAAAAAATAAGCTAATAATATTATTATAGAAAATAAAACAACATTTTTTCTTTTCATAGCTATCACATACCTCTTTTTCTAAAATAATTATAACATTGGAATATTAATAATGTTGATAATTTTTAAAAAAATTGGCTAATTTAACACTTTTTTGTCAATTAAATTACAAATATGAAAAAATTGTTTTCGTTGAAAGAGTAAATCATTTATTATATAATTAATAATAAGCGAGGTAAAAACATGGTAATATTTAAAAAATTAAAAAAAAGAAGTAAAGCACAAAGATTTTTTTATTTGATAACTTTACTTGGATATATTATTAGTTATGCTTTTTTTGCTAAAAGCATACTAGATTTAACAAGAATAGAAACTACTATAAGAATTATTTTATTAATATTTTTTTTGGGAATATTACTTATTTATTTTTTAGGAGCGCTATTATCAATATTAGCTAAAAAGAAAAAAACTTTTATTGTTTTAACAATTATTACTTTTTTATTTATTCCAATATTTTCCATTGGCTCATATTTTATTAATACTACATTAAATAAATTAAATGCTGCTAGCAAAGAAGAAATTTTATATACAACAAATCTTATTAATTTAAAAGAAAATAAATTTAAAAATAGTAATAATACAACTGTTGGTATGATTAATGATACAGATGATATTGAAGGAAACATTTTAGCTAAAAAATTAATTAAAAAATATAATTTAGATAAAATTAATATTAAATATTATGATGATTATATAGAAATGTTAGTTGCTTTATTAAATAATTCCATAAATGGTGCCTTTGTATCTTCTAATTACTCTGTTATGTTTCAAAATGAACCACAATTAGAAAATTTAAACAATTCTGTTAAAAAAGTGCATGAATATAGTGAACTTATGAAAAATCAAGATGCTAAAGATACTAAAAAAATTAAAACATTAACTGAGCCATTTACAATTTTACTTATTGGCGTTGACTCAACGGGAAATAGTATTAATGCAAACACTTCATTTAATGGAGATACATTAATGTTAATAACTTTTAATCCTAAAACAATGAATGCAGTAATTTTTAGTATTCCAAGAGATACTTATGTGCCAATTAGTTGTCGAGGAAATGCTTTAAATAAAATTAATTCATCAGCTTATGGAGGTACTAAATGTGTTATTAATACTATTACTAATTTAACAGGTGTTGAAATAGATTATTATGTAAAAATTAATTTTAAAGGAGTAGTAGATTTAGTTAATTCCGTAAATGGTGTTGAAATAGATGTACCAATTAAATTTTGTGAACAAGACTCTAATAGACAATTTGGCAATCATGAAATATGTTTAAACAAAGGTTTACAAACACTTAATGGAGAACAAGCTTTAGCTTTTGCAAGGCATCGTAAAACATTACCTCTTGGAGACTTTCAAAGAGTTCAACATCAACAAATGGTAGTTGAAGCCTTAGCTCAAAAAGTAACGGAAATTAAATCAATTGATAATTTTTATAATATTTTAGATTCTATAACTAAAAATATAGATACAAATATGCAAACAGAAGAAATGTTATCTTTTTATAAAGTAATTAAAAATATGGTTGGAAGAATAAATAATGAAAATAGTAAATTCTTTACTATTGAAAAATCTTATTTAACAGGTAATGATAAAACAATAAATGGAATTTATACATTTCAATATAATAAAGAATCATTAAGACAAATTACTAATGCAATGAAAGTAAACTTAGGTAAGAAAAAAGCTGAAATGATTAAAAAATTTAATTTTTCAATAAATGAAGAATATATTCCAAAAGTATATGGTCAATTAAACAAATGAAAAAGATTTTAAGTGTTTTATATATCCTTAAAATCTTTTTTAATTTAATATTAATTTTTGTCCTATACTTAATGTATTTGAAGTTAAACCATTTAAATTTTTTAATTCATTTACTGTAAGGCCATATTTTCTTGCTATCGAATACAAAGTATCTCCTTTTTTTACTGTATAATAATTTTTTTCTAAATTATCTTTTTTTATAATAAGTTTTTGACCAATACTAATTAAATTAGTTGATAAATTATTTAAATCTTTTAATTCATTTACAGTAAGACCATATTTTCTTGCTATCGAATATAATGTATCGTTTTTTTGAACTATATAATAATTATTTTCATTACTATTATTTTTTATTTTTAATCTTTGACCAATACTTAATGTATTTGAAGTTAAATTATTTAATTTTTTTAATTCATCTACAGTTAAATTATATTTTTTAGAAATAGCATATAATGTATCTCCTGATACATTTTTTATGTAGTATTTTAATATTTCTGTACTAAAAAATATTATTTCATAATTTTTAGTAATTTTGCACTTTTGTCTTTTAATTCCTTATTATATCTATTAACATATTCACCTTGTTGAGCAGTTTTAGTATCAACTAATGAACCGTCATTAAAAATCACATTTCCTTTATTCCTTAATTTTATATAATTATTTTCATAAGGAATATCTAAATTATTAGCAATATGTTCCATTGCAATATCAATAGGTTGATGTAAAAAAATATTTTTTTCTTCTTTATTTTTAGCATATTTATAATTATAATATGATTCTTCGTAATCTATTGGTGGTAAAATAGTAATTTCTACATTGTCTCCTATTTTATTATAATTATCTAAATCATCATTTCTCGAAACATAAATACTAACAGGTATTAAATTAACATGTTGCTGATTATTTCTAGCATTATAAACTAGTCTGCTAGCGCCAGTATGTCCTCTAAAAATTTTTCTATCATAAACATAAGCGCCTTCTGGAAATATAGAAACGCTTTTTTTATTTAATAAAAATTCTAGGGCTTGAGATAAACACATATTAGTGTATACTGGCCCACCATGTGCTTCCACTGGCATAGCATACAAATATTTATTAACAAGATCTTTTCTTGCTTGTTCATTTTTATATACTAAACGAGCACTTATTAAACTTACTATTTCTTTTGGTAAAGCCATTGGCAAATAAAATATATCCATTAAACAGTTATGATTTGCAACTACAACGTTTATTTCATCTTTAGGATAATTATCAATATGTTTTACAATTAAATTAACTTTATTTCGAAGTTCCTTAAGCATTTCTAGTTTATTCATATTTTTGTAACTCCTTATCTACTAAAAAGGCCATTGTTTCGTGTCCATTATTATTTAAATGAATTCCATCTTCAAATAAATTCATATTATTAGATGTTACTATATTAATTCTTTGATCTTTAAAATATTTAATTATTTCTTGACGTTTTATTTCACATTCATCATTAAATATTTCTTTGGCATTTACTTTATAATCAAAATTAATTGGTAGTATATATATTATCTTTGGCATTTTATTATTAAAATATTTTTTTCTATCTTCAATATCATTAAAACTTTCTTCTATTTTTTCTTTATACCAAAGTAAATCACTAATTATTTTTTCACTGGTTTTATTATATTTTAATTGTAAATCATTAGTTCCCAAAGAAATAATAATTATATCAACTGGTGCATTTGTTCTAAACGTTGAAATAAATGTCTCCTGTCCATTTTTATATTGTTTGATTTTCTCATCATTACCTGCTAAACGGCCTGGTAATCCTTCTTGTAAAAATAAATATTTATTATTATATTTTTTTCTTAAAATATTAATCCACTGTTTATCATCATCAATTCTTTTACCTGTTATAAAGTTATCTCCCCAAGTATTAGAATCACCATATACTAATATTTTTTTTAACATAATTATACCTCTTGCTTATTACATTATTTAAAACTATTATAACACATAAAAAGATTAGTTTGTTTAAAATTGTACATTAAGTTCAAGTAATTTTTATATTAATCGCTAATAATCTTTTAAATCATTAATAGCGCAATTCATAACTGGATCTTTTTGATTTAAATAATCATCTAAACATAATTCTATATTTTTGTCCACATTAAAAAAAACAGGTTTAAGTTGTTCCTGGAGATGTTCCAATAATCTTTTTTGTCCATTATTACCCCTTACTTTATATGTATTATATCATATATTTAAATGGTTCTCTAATATTATTACTATCTACCAAAAAATATACAATTATTAGATTAGTTATTAAATGTAAATATAATATCTACCCTTTTATCTTGGTAAATATAGATTTTTTCAATTAAATTTATTATTAATTCTCGTGGTGGATTTTCTAATGATAAAAAATTATTAATATATTTTTCTATTTTTTTATTATCTATTTTATTTGAATCTATTTGCTTATTTTTAAGATTATTAATATTTGATTTGTTATTTTTTATGTCTCTTTTTAGTTTTTCTTTAACTCTTAAATATTGCTCTTCATCAATAACTCCCTTTAACATATCCATGTAAATTTTATCTAAATTTTCAGTTAGTTTATTATTAGCTAGTTCTAGATTCTTAATTTGTTTTTTTATTTTTATAGTATTTTTTTCAAAAGTTATATTTTTAATATAATCTTTTATTCTATTTTTATCTAAATATTTTTTACATACTTCTTTAATATTATCTAAAATAATATTTTCAAGTATTTCATAATTATTAGTATGAGTTGTGCAAACATGATATTTTGAATATGTTCTATAATAATCACAAGTAGTATAACTTCTACCTGTTTTATTTTGATATCTTACTGTTATTCGATGTTTACATTCCCCACAATATAAAAGTCCATCAAGTAGATAAAATCTTTTCTTTTCTGGTCTTTTTACATTTTTAGAAAGTAGTGTTTGAACATAATTAAAAGTATCTTTATCTATTATTGCTTCGTGAGTATTTTCTACTATTATATAATCTTTAGGATCATTTTTAACAGTTTTCTTTATCTTATAATTAATCTTTTTCGTTTTTCCTTGAACTGAATCTCCTACATAGATTTGATTAGTTAAAATCGCTTTAACTGTCGTATCAACCCATACCCCATATTTTTGAGATATACATTTTTTATTCCATATATAATTGTAATAGGATGCTGGTGTTTTTATTTTTCTTTTAGTAAGTTCTTGTGCTATAAAGTGATATGTTTTCCCTTTAAGTGCTAAATCAAATATTAATCTAACAGTTTCAGCTTGTTCTTCATTAATTATTAGATGGTTTTTATTATTTGAATCTTTCATAAACCCATAAGGGCATCTACCAGATACATATAAACCATCTTTCATTCTCGAATGCAAACTAGTTTTAACTTTTTTAGAAATATCTTTAGCATACATATCATTCATTATAGCTTTAAAAGGTGCTATATCATTATTGGTATTATCTATGAATGTATCTATTCCATCATTAATTGCAATATACCTTACATTTTTACATGGAAAATATTTTTCTATTAATTCTCCTGTTCCAATGTAATCTCTACCTAGTCTTGACATATCTTTGGTTATAATCATATTAATTTTACTTTTTTCAACGTCATTTATCATTCTTTTAAAAGCAGGTCTATCAAAATTAGTTCCAGAGTAACCATCATCAACATATTCTTCTGTTAAAGTATAATTATTTTCTTCTATATACCTTTTTAATAAACTTCTTTGACTAACAATACTATCAGACTCAATATTTCCATCATCTCTTGATAATCTTATATAAATTCCAACTCTAAACATACTATTTCCAAGCATTATATCCTGCTCTTTCCTTGGGAATAATGTGTATTTACATAATTTTTTTTGTTTATTTCTATTTTTAATACTTCAATTAATTTGTCATTTAAAGATTTACCATCTTCTTTAAACTTAATATTAACTTTGTATTTAACCATAGAGTTTAATACCTCCATTAAAATCTATGGCATTTATTTTAGTTTTAGTAATATTTATTTGCTGTGATTAAAACACAGTCAAACATATTACTATGAGTTATAAATTTCCATTATATTTTTAAGTATTATATCCATCTCCTATTAATTTTATAATTAATATAATACCTTAATCATTTTTTTTGTTATCCCTTATTTCATAAAAGTTTAGTAATGTGTAAAACTTATTTCGATAAATTAGGCCATAAAAAAATCATCCT
>CANQYB010000033.1 GCA_947627975.1 uncultured Bacilli bacterium
AGAAATTTAAGAGTTGATGCAGATTATGAAAAGAAATATTTATCTGGTCAATTTGGTGGTATTCCTTATAATAATTAGAAAAGAGGGACAACTATGGGAAATGACAAAATATTATGAAAAATTATTAAAAAATAAATAAGAAAGCAACAAAAAGAATTTGTTTTGCTTTTTTTAATTTGCCAGTTTTTGTAAAAACTATGTCCATCACTTGACTTTTTAACACACATTCATTAAAATATGCTATAATATTTATGTTAAGTTAATTAATATAAATAAAAACTCATTCAGAGGGGTTTGTTAAAAGGGTGAAATTTATGGAGGAAAGTATAGTGTTGGAGGATTCCACCACTTGTAGTATTAAAAAGCATTATATGTATTCATTTATAAAAAGAATATTTGATATTATATGTGGTTTACTTGGAATTATTATTTTATTACCAATAACATTAATAGTTAAAATATGCTATATGTTAAGTGGTGATTTTCATTCTATTTTTCTATGCCAAAAAAGAATAGGTAAGAATGGTAAAGAGTTTAATTTTTATAAATTTAGAACAATGGTACCAAATGCTGATGATATGTTAGTAGAGTTATTAAAAGATAAAAAACTTGCCAAAGAATATAGTATAAATAAAAAATTAGCACATGATCCTAGAATAACCAAAGTAGGAAAATATTTGAGAAAATTATCATTAGATGAGTTACCTCAATTTATTAATGTTTTACTTGGAAATATGGCTATGATAGGGAATAGACCATATTTACCAAGAGAAAAAGATGATATGGGAAAATATTTTAAAGATATAGTTAAAACTAAACCAGGTATCACAGGTTATTGGCAAGTATCAGGTCGAAGTGACATTAGTTTTAAACAAAGATTAAAATTAGAAAGTTATTATTCTAAAAATCAAAGTTTAAAATTAGATATAAAAATATTTATTAAAACATTTTCTGTTGTAATATTTGGAAAAGGGGCTGAATAAAAATGAAAAAAGATATAAAAATTATTATAGCTACTCACAAAAAATATCAAATGCCAACAGATGATATGTATTTACCACTTCATGTTGGCAAAGATGGTAAAGATGATTTAGGATATCAAGGAGATAATACTAAAGATAATATATCAAATAAAAATCCTTATTTTTGTGAACTTACTGGACTTTATTGGGCATGGAAAAATCTTAAAAATGATTATTTAGGTTTAGTGCATTATAGAAGATACTTTGCTTCTAAGAAGAGAAAAAGAGATAAATTTCAATCCATACTTAAAAGAAAAGAACTAGAACAGTATTTGAGCAATTATAATATAATAGTACCTAAAAAGAGAAAATATTATATTGAAACTATTTATAATCATTATAAACATACATTAAATATAGAAACGTTAGATGAAACAATTAAAATAATTAATGAAAAATATCCAGAATACAAAAAAAGCGTAAATAAAGTTATGAATAGAAGATATATGCATGCATTTAATATGTTTATTATGAAAAAAGAATATATTGATGAATATTGTGAGTGGTTGTTTGATATTTTATTTGAACTAGAAAAAAGAATGAAATCTGTAAAATATAACGCTTTTCATTCAAGATTTTATGGTAGAGTTAGTGAATTATTATTAGATGTATGGTTAGATTATAAAGAATATAAGTTTAAAGAAGTACCTTTTATTTATATGGAAAAAATAAATTGGTTTAAGAAAGGGACTAGCTTTTTAAAAGCAAAGTTTTTTGGTGAAAAATATGAAAAAAGTTTTTGAAAAAAAGGTTATTGCTATTATAGTTACTTATAATAGAAAAAAACTTTTAAAAGAATGTATAAATGCAGTTTTAAATCAAAATTATAAAAATTGTATTCCATTAATAATTGATAATTCAAGTACAGATAATACTTATGAATATATAAAAGAGTATATAGATTCAAATAAAATTATTTACAAAAATACTGGTTCTAATTTAGGTGGCGCTGGAGGATTTAATTATGGAATGAAAGAGGCATATAAAATAGGCTGTGATTATATGTGGATTATGGATGATGATTGTATTCCTAATGATAATTGTTTAAATGAACTTTTTAAAGCAGATAAAAAATTAAACGGAGATTATGGTTTTTTATCTAGCAAGGTTCTTTGGAAAGATAATTCTATTTGTGTTATGAACAGGCAAAAAAAGACTTTTAGTAAATGGTTAAAAGATTTTGACACTAATTATCAAAAAATAGCAATGTGTTCTTTTGTTTCTTTTTTTGTAAAAAGTGAAATTGTAAAAAAATATGGGTTACCAATAAAAGAATTCTTTATTTGGACGGATGATTGGGAATATTCTAGAAGAATATCTCGCAATGAAGATTGTTATTTTATTTCATCCAGTGTAGTTGTTCATAAATGCAATGATAATTTTGGCGCGAATATAGCTTCAGTGGAAAGTGATAGATTGGATAGATTTAAATATTTATATAGAAATGATTGTGTGTTATATCGTAGAGAAGGAATAAAAGGCTATTTCTTATTAAAAGTTAGAATTATGTTGCATAAGTTTAGGGTATTAAAATCAAATAAAACTGATAAAGAAAAAAGACTATCAATTATTAATGATGCATTAAAAACTGGTAAAACTTTTTATCCAAGTATAGAATATTTAGATGGAGATAACTATGAAAAAAATTAAAATTGTGGAGTTTTTTGGAGAACCAATTAGCTATGGTGGACAAGAAACTTTTATATTAAATGTTTATTCAAAAATTGATAAAAGTAAATTTGAGTTTACTTTTATAACTCCATTTGAATGCAATAATCAAAAACTTATGAAATGTGTGAAAGAAAATAATGATCATATAATAGCAGATGACCAATGTTTTGAAACAAAATTTAGAAAAGCAAATATTTTGAAAACTGCAAAAAAACATCTCAATAATAAATATGATATAGTTCATATACATTCTAGTAGTATCTTTACATTATATTATGTTGCTAAAATTGCAAAGAAATCAGGTGTAAGAAAAGTAATTGTACATTCGCATCTTGCTGGAAAAAATAATTTTAGATATAAAATAATAAAATTTATTTCTGATAAAAATATTGATAAGTATGCTGATTATTTTTTAGCATGTTCTGAATTGGCAGGAAATTGGAAATTCCCAGTTTCTGTAATAAATAGTAATAAATATCATGTAATAAAAAATGGAATTAATATAGATAATTTTAAATTTAATGTTAAAAGTAGAAATGAGTATAGGAAACAATTTAAGATGGAGAATATGAAGATTCTTATACATGTAGGTAGATTTTCTCATGAAAAAAATCAATTATATATATTAGATATTTTTAAAGAAATAAAAAAGGAAAATAGAAAAGCAAGGCTGATATTAGTTGGTGGAACTGGCGATTTACTTGAAAAGGTAAAAAGCAAAATAAAAAATGAAAAATTAGAATCTGATGTCACTATTTTGATAAATAGAGATGATGTTAATGAGCTTATAAATATGAGTGACGTGTTTATTTTGCCTTCTTTATGGGAAGGGTTACCTTTTACAGGAATAGAAGCACAGGCAAATGGCATTCCTTGTATTTTCTCTGAAAATATAACTGATGAAATAAATATATCGAAAGCATATAATAAACTCCCCATAGATATTAGTCCAACCATTTGGGCAACTAAAATTTTAGAAATGTTTAATTATAATAGAATTGATACTTTAAAAGATATAAAAAAGAGTGGATATGATATTCAAAATGTCTGCGATTTTTTAAAACAAATATATGGTGATATAAATGAATAATATGCAAAAGAAAAGTCATTGTTTTATTCAATATTTATATGTTATATGTTTAATTTTAGAATGTCATTCTGTTTATTCACAAATTTATGGTTATCATTTAATAATTAGAGGTATTATAACCATCATTTCTATTTTATGTATGATTATCATTTTATTAAATCGAAAAGTAAAAATATATAAAAGTGTTTTAAGTTTTATAATATTTGAACTTCTTAGCAGTGCTTTAATTTTTACAAATACTGATAATAATACAGGGAAGATGATAATTATTTTAATATTTATGTTTTTTTTACCATTAACTTTAATATTTTATTCAAATCTTTCAAAATCAGAATTTAAACAGTTGTTAAATAAATTTGTTAACGTAGTTGTTGTGTTATCTTTGATATCACTAATAATATGGTTTTTATCTTCAATTATACCTATATTTAAACCTAATGGTAGTTTAAAAGTAGTATGGGGACATCCTTATTCGATATTTGAATCAATATATTATATACATTTTAATTATCAAGTAGTTTATTGGATAACTGGTAATCCAATAATGAGAAACACCGGAATTTTTACAGAAGGTCCGATGTATGCTGTTATTTTAATTATAGCATTGATATTTAATGACTTAATTTATTATGATAATTCTCGAAAAAGTTTAAAAAAAACTTTAATTATTTTTGTTACTTTAATCTCTACAATGAGTACTACGGGTTTAGTTTGTGCAATTTTGATTATGTTATTTAATTTAAAAAATTATATTTCTATTTTGCCTAAATCTATAAAACCTTTATTGATTTGCTTAATTGGATTTGCTATTCTAGTATCTGTTCCGATTGGATATAATTTACTGGATAAAAAAATGTCAACTGGTTCAGCTATTCATAGAAATATGGATTTAAAAAATGGTTTAAATGCATTTTTAAATAATCCTATTATTGGTAATGGTATAAGTCATCAAAGAGGAACTGAAGAAGACTATGAAGTTGGTTATGGTTATAGTAATACTATTATTCCGGTTATTACTGATGGTGGTATTTTATTAGGAATAATTTATTTATTGCCTATGATATTATTAGGTATAAAAAGTATTATTAAAAAAAATTATAATAATTTAATGCTTTTAATAATTTATATGATAATTTTGTTAACTACATTAATTCAGTATAGATTAATTACTATGACTTTAATATCGATTATTTTTATATTACAATACGAAAACAATTTATTTATTAATAATAAACAAAAATATTAATTAGTTTTAGGAAGGTTAAAAGGTATTAATCGATTATGGAAAACGAGAGATATAAATTTTTAGATGTTGCTAGAGGAATAACCATAATACTTATGGTATGTGGTCATTGTATTAATTGGAAAAGTAATTTTTATAATTTTATTTATCTATTTCATATGGCTACATTTGTATTTATAAGTGGTTATTTATTTCAAGACAAAATGTTTTCAAGTTTTAAAGAATTAGTAGATTATTTAAAACGAAAAATAAAAAAATTGTATTTATTTTATTTAAAATATGAAATATTATTCTTTTTGTTTACAAATTTTTTCTTTATGATTAATTTTTATAGTAGTACAATAAGTTATGGTGATAAAATAATACATCCAATAACCTCAATTAGCTACTTTATAAAGCATCTATTTTTTATAATAGTTGGTATGGGAAGAGAACCGTTTTGTGGAGCTTTTTGGTTTATAATAAGTTTAATATTTATTATACTTGGATATTCTATTATAAAATATCTAAGTTATAAACAAAAGATAATTAATTCAAAATTATTTTGTAAAATGGCTGTTATAATTTGCTTTATAATTGGATGTTTAATGCAAAAATATATAAATATTCCTAGAGCTAGCCCAGCTTTTACACTTATGTTAATATATGATTTAGGCAATGAGGCTTATATTCATAAATCTAAATTAAAGTTTAACAATTATTTTTTAACAGTTATTAGTTTTATAAGTTTATTAATTTTAAATAATTACGGTTACGTTTCGACTAATAGTAATGAATTTTCAAATCCTTTATTTTTTATATTTTGTTCAATATTTGGGATTTACTTGGTTTTATCGTTAGCTAATTTAATAAATAATTGTAAATTTGGGGGGGGAAAAAAATATTTATCAAATATATTAGAATATATTGGAAAAATAACAATGCTGATTATGGCTTGGCATTTTATTGGATTTAAAATTGCGATGATTATACAATTTTCAATTGAAAAAATAAGTTTTAAAAATTTAGCATATCTTTATGGATATCAAAACAAAAATTTATGGATAATTTTATATGTTATTTGTGGCATAGGATTGCCTATAGTAATTGACAAATTAAAAAAAATCTTGTTAAATAGCAAATCTAATTAGTAACTTTATTTTTTTATAAAATTACTAGTTAATTGTTAATAATAAATTTTATATTTAAAATAAATTATGTAAATATATAAAAAATATGTTATATTAATGTATATAAGTGAGGCAAAAAAATGAAATATGATTATTTAATAATAGGTTCTGGTTTATTTGGAGCAACATTTGCAAATTTAGCCAAAAAAGATGGTAAAAAAGTATTAGTTATTGAAAAGAGAAATCATATTGGTGGAAATATTTATACTGAAAAGATTGAAGGTATAAATGTTCATAAATATGGTGCTCATATTTTTCATACTGATTATAAAGATGTATGGGATTATGTTAATTCTTTTGTAGAATTTAATAGATTTACCAATTCACCGATAGCACGTATTGGTAATGAAGTATATAATATGCCTTTTAATATGAATACATTTTCTAAAATATGGAATGATGTTTTTACTCCAGAAGATGCTTTAAGGCATATTAATGAAGAAAGAAAAGAAATAACTGGTGAACCTAAAAATTTAGAAGAACAAGCAATTTCATTAGTAGGAAGAACAATTTATGAAAAATTAGTAAAAGGTTATACTGAAAAACAATGGAATAGAGATTGTAAAGATTTACCAGCATTTATAATAAAAAGATTACCTGTAAGACTAATTTATGATAATAATTATTTTAATGATAGATATCAAGGAATTCCTATTGGTGGATATACTAAATTAATTGAAAAAATGCTTGAGGGAATAGAAGTTAAATTAAATACTAATTACTTTGACAATGTAGAAGAATATAAAAAAATGGCTAAAAAAATAGTTTATACTGGTCCATTAGATGAATATTTTAATTATTCTTTAGGAGAACTAGAATGGCGTAGTTTAAGATTTGAAACTAAAGTTTTAAATCAAGAAAATTATCAAGGCAATGCTGTAGTTAATTATACTGGCCATGAAGTTCCATATACGAGAGTAATTGAACATAAACATTTTGAAAATAATGATAGTAAAAAAACAGTAATTACTTATGAATATCCCGTAGATTATCAAAAAGGCATGGAAAAATATTATACAGTTAATGATGATAAAAATGATAAATTAGCAGATAAATATAGAGAATTAGCAAGAAAAGAAGAAAATATAATATTTGGCGGAAGACTTGCAGAATACAAATATTACGATATGGATGATGTTATAAAAAGGGCAATGGAAAGTTTTCAAAAAGTAAAAAAATAGTAAAGGGGGGGAGAAAAATGAATAAATTATTTATATGTAGAACACCAATGCAAATAATTATAGCTATTTGTATAAAAAAGCAATTTTTTAACAAAAAGGATATAACAGATTTAATTATTATGAATACATTTAATAATTATGATGTAATATCTGAAAAAATTAAAGAATTAAAAATATTTAATAATGTTTATAATGCAGAATTTATTAAAAAGAAGAGCAAAAAATTAGATTTTGTTTTTAATACAAATAAATATTTTAAAAATATAATTTTAAAAGATAATAATTTTTATGATGAATTATATTTTTGGAATTACGATTTTTATACTGCTTCATTGAGAGCATATCTTTATAAAAAAAATAAAAATATTAAAACATTTTTATTTGAAGAAGCTTATACAATGTATTTTCCTTATAAAGATTTAAATAAAGAACAGCTGTTTTTTAAATTAATAACTTTAAAAAATAAAATTTTTCATCATAATTTGACTAGAGATAATATTGATGGGCTGTTTATGTTGGAGCCAAAGCTGTTACTATATAAACCAAAATGTCCTGTTTTTAAAATCGATAGCAAAATTATAAAAAGTAAAAATGTTAAAGATATTATTTTAAAGATATTTAATGTCAATAATGCAATTAATAAATATGATAAAAAATATATATTTTTAGAAGATGGCCGAGAAGAATATAACGATGATCTAGTAATAGATAATTTAATTAAAAAAGTAGGAAAAGAAAATATAATTGTAAAATCACATCCAAGACGTAATCCAGATAGATTTATTAAAAAAGGTTTAAAAGTTTTAGGAAATGATGGCATTCCATGGGAAGCGTTAGTAATGGCTGGAGATTTTTCTAAAAAGATAATAATTACAATTAGTAGTAGTAGTGTAATAAGTCAAAGACTCTTATTAGGCAAAAGTTCAAATGCATTTTTATTGTTTAAAGCATTTCATTTACCAGTTAAAGAATTTAATGGAGATTATGTTAAATTTTGGGATAATTTAGAATCAAGTGATATAAATAGTGGAATACATATTCCAAAAACATTTGAAGAATTTTATAATATTATTGATAAAATAGAAGGAAAAAATTAAGGAGGAAAGAGATAAAATGAAAATAATAGGAGTTATACCAGCAAGATATGCATCTACAAGATTCCCTGGAAAGCCACTTGCTGATATTTGCGGTAGGCCAATGATTTGGTGGGTATATCAAAAAGTAAAACAAATTAAAGAATTAGATGAATTATATGTAGCTACAGATGATGAAAGAATTGAAAATGTGTGTAAAACATATGATATGAAAGTAATTATGACAAGTGATAAACATCCTAATCACATAGCAAGAATACACGAGGTTTCAGATAAGATAAAAGCAGATTATTATATATGTGTTTGTGGCGATGAGCCATTAATAAATATAGAAAGTGTGCGTAAAATTATCCCATCTGAAGTTAATAATAATGAGCCATTGTTTATTGGAGCTAGAAGAAAATTAAAAGATCCTGCTGAAACAATAGATAATGCAAATATCAAAGTTGTGACAGGTGAAGATGATTTAGGAATTTATTGTTCAAGGACACCGATTCCTTATCCTAAAGGAACATTATTGTTTGATTATTATAAAACTGTAGGAATTGAATGTTTTAATAAAAAAGGTTTAGACTTTTTTGTTAATACTCCGATTGGTAAAATTGAAAAAGTGGAAGATGTAGATTATATTCGCTTTTTAGAACATGGAAAAAAGATATATTTTAAAGAAGTTGATTCATATTCATTATCTGTTGATACACCAAAGGATTTAGAAAAAGTAATTTCTATAATTCAAAGTCAAGAAAAATAAATATGTAGAAAGTAGGTAGAACATGAAAAATGCACAATTATTAGATTGCACACTTAGAGATGGAGCTTATTTAGTTGATAAAAAATTTGGTGATAATGTCATTCACGGAATAGTAGATGGTCTTGTTAAAGCAGGAATCGAATGTATAGAGATAGGTTTTTTACAGGATGAAGGATATGGTGAAGGAAAAACAGTTTA
>CANQYB010000034.1 GCA_947627975.1 uncultured Bacilli bacterium
AATAAAGTATCTAAACTAATTTGTAAAAGTCTTTTCAACTGCATCACCTCAATTAAAAATGTTTGCATTAGAATATTCCTTAATCTATAAGTTTTTATTCTCATTTTGCCAACATTATTTGCATTTACTTTTAATAAAGTTATAACATTTTTCTAATCTTTTTACAAATATATGATTATTTATTTTTACGGAAATTTTTTAAATCTTTCATATTCATAATCCATTATTATCGTTGAATAAATTTAAATATTTTTTGTATTTATTAAAATTTAAAAATGTTAACATATTGTTAACATTCTTTATTTTCACACAATTTAAAAATTTTAATATTTTACAAAACAATTGATTGTTAATTATAAATTTCTATTAATTACCATTTATTCTTTATTCGTTTTTGAAATTTCTTTATCATGGCAACAGGTCCACCTAAGTCTTGTTTAGCATCCTCAAGACTAATACCAGCTCTTACAAAACAAGAATCTTCTCCTGAGCCTACCATTATTTTTTCACCTTTTTTTACTTTAGTAAATATTGAATTCTTTCCTAAACCAATCACAGCAATCACTTCATTAAAATTCAATAAAGGTTTTTTCATCATTAATGGGAAATATACTTTTTTCTTTAGTGAGAACATATTCCTTATCTTTGTTCTTAATAAGTAAAAATGCCAATTTATTGTTGAGTAACTCTTGATATTTTTCATTGAGGATTTCTTCATTTAATTTAGGAAGTTCGATTTTTTTATAATTAAGCATTTTTAAACATCTCTCTTATTAATTTTAAAGATATATCTTCTTTACCTGAAGCAGTTACGTATTCATTATTTTTATTGATAATAAAAGCGAGATGATTACCATTTCGAATATTAGATAAATCATTAGCCACCACTAAATCGCAGTTATTTTTATTAAGAAGATTAGTTGCAACTTGGACTAATTCTTCTTTTGATACTCCATCTAATAGTTTAAAACCTATTAAATGAGTATTAGGACTTAATTTTTTTATTATAGAAATTATCTTAGGAGTTCTTTTTAATTTAATTATCAAATCAGATTCATATGAAGAAATTTTATTCGTTTTAATATTATCTTGATTATGACAAATTAAATCATAAATATCTTCATTTGGATGATTTTTAATATTTTCAGTTATCTTAGTAGCTGTTGTAACAAAATCAACAGTATAATCAGAAACAGCCATAGTGTGAACAAAATAATCTATTTTTTCGCTTGTTAATAATTTTTCAACAAATAATTTTAAGTCATTAGTATCAACTATTTCTATTATTTCAATTTTAGAATTAGTTGGCTTAATCGCGTTTTTCGAACAAATATAATAAATTTTTTCAATATTAGAATCATTTAATTCAATTAATTTGCTAGCAATTAATGCTCCTAATTTTCCTGAGCTACTATTCGTGATTTTTCGAACATTATCAATTCTTTCACTAGTGCCTCCAGCTGTTATAATAATTTTATATTTCATTATGATTTTCTCTTTTCCTAGATAAAGTTAAATTTTTATTTTCAAATAACTGTTTTACATAATCTATAATGGTTTCTTTTTTAGCAAGTTTACCAATAGCCTTATAACCACAAGCTAGATTACCCTCTATAGGATTAATAAACTCATATCCATATTTTCTTAATTTTTTCATATTATCTTGAACGATAGGATTTGTAAACATAGCGTTGTTCATGGCTGGTGCAAAAACAACAGGATTTGGAGTTGCCATAATGGTTGTTGATAACATATCATCAGCAATACCATTTGCAACTTTACCAATAATGTTAGCAGTTGCTGGAACAACTAAAATTAAATCAGCCTTTTGAGCAAGACTAACATGTTCTACTTCAACGTACTCTTTTTCTTTGAACATATCGAATACTACCTTATTTTTAGATAAGGTTTCCAGAGTTAATGGAGTGATAAACTCTGTTGCGTTTTTAGTCATAATTACATCTACGTTTGCTCCTTCCCTTTTTAATATAGAAATTATTTCACATACTTTATAACAAGCAATTCCTCCTGTTACTCCAATTAAAATATTTTTATTTTTTAACATATTATTTCTTCCTTTCACTTAACATTTTATTGCTAATATATTGATAAGTAAAATATATAAATGCTATAATATTAATAAGGAGAGCTTATAATGAATATTGATTTAGAATTATATCGCATTTTTTATGTTGTTGCAAAACACAAGCATATGACAAAAGCTAGTGAAGAATTACATATATCACAACCAGCTATATCTCAAGCTATAAAAAAATTAGAAGAACAATTAAATGGAACTTTGTTCCTAAGAAGCAACAAAGGAATGGAACTTACTGAAGAAGGAAAAATGTTTTATGAATATGTCGAGGGAGCTTTACAATTAATTAATAATGCTGAAAGAGAATTTACTTCATTTAAAATTTTGGATAAAGGTGAAATAAATATTGGATGCTCAACAACTTTAACTAAATTAGTTTTATTAGAAACAATCAAAAAATTTCATATAGATTATCCAAATATAAATATTAATATTAATAATGATTTAACTAGTAATCTAATTAATGATTTAAAACTAGGTAAATTAGATTTTGTCATTTTTAATGAAAGTAATATTAAAGAGTCTAATGTTTCTTTAAGCAAAATGAAAGAATTAAAACAAGGATTTATCTATAACCCTAATTTTTTTAAAGATAATATAAACTCTTTTGATGATTTAAATAATTATCCATTAATATTACAAAAAACGGAATCTAATAGTCGAAAATTACTTGATTATATTACCTTAAATAAAAATGTAAAATTAATTTCTAAAATGGAAGTTGCAAGTCAGGATTTAATAACAGAACTTGTTAATATTGGATTAGGAATTGGTTTTACTATAGTAGATTTAGCTAAAAAAAATTTTAAAGATTTAAAAGAATTAAAAATAAATAAAGAAATTCCTAACATAAATGTTTATTTAGCTACAAATAAAAATATTTATCTAACCTTTGCTAGCAAAACTTTTATAAATTATTTAAAAAATTATTAATCTTATATTTGCATGATTACACCTCATCCCGATAAAAATATTTTATTATTCTTTCACCATCAAAGCATATGTTTGAGGTATTCCTATTGTATCTTTTGTATCAAAGTAGTCTTTTATATAAAAGCCGCATTTTTTATAACAATTAATAGCCTTTATATTATTTTCTAATGGACACATTACTAATATCTCAGCATTTTTTTCTTTTTTTAATAAATTTGACAATATATTTATTGCTTTGCTTCCAATTCCCTTATTATGTTCTTTTAATTCACCAATAAATATATCAATTTCATAAATGTTATTACCTGTTAATTTATACAATTTTTTATCCTCTTCTTCTACTAATTTATATTGAATAATTCCAACTGGTTTATCTTTATATTCAATCATATAAACAGGTATTTTTGCCATTTTTAATGTTCTAGGATAATATTTTTCTTTTATTTCTTTATAATTTAATTTTCTTTGTTCAAAGCTAGAATATATTTTCTCTTCTTGATACCAACCCTCTAGCAATTTATAATCTTCTTTTTTATCTTTTAATAATCTAATATTTACATCACACATAACATCACACCTTTCTTAAAAAAAGGAGAAAGTAAACAAACTACCTCCTCCTCCGTAATTTCCAATTAATAATATAAAATATAAATTTACCATATATTCTACACTTTATTTATTATTTTGTCAAATATTGTATTTTCTTTATCATTGTTTCCATTCTTGTATGGTAGTTTTTCTTGTTATAAAAATTCTTACCAATATCATTGTAAGCAAATACATCAACTATTACATATTCATATCCAATCGACTTAAAATTTTCTTCCATTTTGTTTATTAGTTTTTGACCTACACCATTACTTCTAATTTTATTTGTAACAATTAATTCTGTAATTTTTCCTCTCTTTGGACATTTATAGTCTTAAACCAATTGCTTTATTATTTTCCTACTGTCAAATAACATTTACCATTATTTTTGTTAACTTCTTCTAAATCTAAAATTGTCATTTTTTCTCTATATTCATGATGAACATGATCTAAATAATCATTATCAATTGATACAATGTATTCTTCGAGTTCCACTAACAAGTCTTTAACATCCTCTAAATACTTATTTACATATCTACTATTTGCATATAAACACCTCTATTTATTATTAAAAATGAATACATCCTCTATCCCATCATTTTTAGTTATATAATTACCATTTGTATATTCTAATATAATATTAATATTCTTCCAAAATGAATATGCAACAGGATTATTTTCCATCGGTTGAACTTCCCAATCACCTTTAAATTTTTCAAATATTTCATAAGCAACTTTTTTGCCAATATGGTTTCTTTTAAATCTTGGCATTATTAAGAACTCAGCAATGCACTTACCACTTTTATTAAATTTTAAATTTTCATTTACCATAACCATGCTTACATAAGAATTTCCATTTTTAACAAAATATGCATTTCTATCCTTATTGGTAAAATAATTATCATAGCCAAATAGTTAAATCAAAGTGGCTCCAAAATGGCTCCAGCCTTTATTTTAGGCTAATTTTTGATAAAAAGAAAAACTCGCGTTTTTTCCTATTTTATGAGGCTTTACGAGTTTATTTACCACAACAGTTCTTATACTTGCAGCCACTTCCACAAGCTCAGTGCAATCTCATATTATCATTATTTATGGTATTTATAGTATTATTGTTATTTCTTGAAAATACGGTCAATGGAACATCAGTCATATAGTATTATGAGTATTATCCGTATTATCGTTATTTCCAAAATGAGGAAAAAATGAGGAAATTTACAACATTCGTTTAAATTCAAAAAACTATATTTTTCTTTTGTCTTCAGACATTTTTGATTCACAAATAAAATTCTGCATAAGTGCAACAATGCTTTCTACTTCTTTAACATCATCCTCAGTAACAATAGGAATTTTCCCCTTAATAAGTCTCCTTTTCACTCTAAAACCTTTCATAAACATAGTTTGGGAAAATTCAAAATAATTTTCAGTACCAATAATTTTTATGAATGAAAGAATATCTCCACTTATATACAAATCTTTTAAAAGGTCTTTAAAAGATTCATAGAATAAATTAATTAGTGGAAACATATTCTCTTGCCATGATGGTGTATATTGAATCTCTAATCCTAATTTTCTCAACTCATCTAATATTTCTAATGTCATCTTTTGATTAATTGCCTCATTAAGATCACTATTTTCCTGAACTACACCGCCATTCTTTTCCACACTTGTACACATACCACTAATTATTTTCAATGGTTCTAAAGATAAAGTATGACTACTTATTTTGTGATTCATTTCATGAATAATATGTGTTATATCATAAGACAATGGCAATACCAAAACATCTATTTCATCAATATATGCACTTTGAGAAAAACATTTCTTATCATGTTTTTTTAAATATTCATTAATTTGATCTTCAGGCAATGGTGTAACTATAACATTTCTAATTTCTTTTTCCTCTTTGAAGTCTATATCATCATACCAAATTACTTTTAAATCTCGTAAGACGTTCACAATATAATCTCTATGCTTTTCACCATAAAAATTAATAAATGCTTGAATAATATAATTCAATTCATTATTTAATCTACTATTAGCACTTATAAATTTTTCTTGCAAGGAATTCATATTATCACCACCATCTTTTATATTTTTTCTCTCAATTTCAAAAAAAACGAGGAAAAAATGAGGAAAATTTTCAATTTTTATAGTGTTTTTTAGCTTTTTTTGTATTTTAAATCACTCGCAAACCCTTATAAAACCTACTACTTACCACAGCAATTTTTGTATTTCTTCCCGCTACCACATGTTAAGCATACTCCAATATTTATAGTATTTATGGTATTTATCATATTATTGTTATTTCTAATAGTTTCAAGACTGGGAACATTGATATTTATAGTATTTGTGTTATTATTGTTACTATGAATACTTTTTCATTTGCAAACATTGTTTGCATCCGTTTACCGAAATAATTATAACATAATTATGCAAAATTTATAAGTATTTATCAACCATATATTTAATATAATAGTTTTCATGTTTTTTTAATGATTCAATAATATTTTTGTATAACATTCTACTTTTTTTAGAACTACTTAATATTAAATTAATATATCCTTTGCTTTCTTCAAAAGTAATTTGTGAGACTCTATCTTCCAAAATTTCCAAAATTCTAGATTGATAACGTGTCCCAATAAATCCTTTAGACAAAATTATAGTTTTGTTTCTTATATCAATATCATTAACCTTAAAGCAAATCGTGTATAAGATAAAAAGTTTATCTATAACAGCTTTGCCATTTTTATTTTTATAATTCATTAGAATTTCAACACAGTTTAAAATTTCTTCTATATTTTCAGGGTTATTTATGGATATTATTAAATACTCATTTAGTAAATCATCAAACTTTATACTTGATAAAATCGCATCACACATTAAAACATTTATTTTCAAATCCACTTTATTTCTTGAATTTGCTTCTCCTATACCATAAAGTTCACTATATTTAGTATCCAATGATTTATGTAAAACATAAGAAATATCATCAACAATTGTTTGCTCGCTTTCCACCATTAATAAATGTGCTAAAAGTTTAATATGTCTGATTTTTTCAAAAATGTTTTCATTTTCTGAAATTACAATTGATTTTGCTAAGGGTAAGTATTCCTTCAGTATAAATTTTTTTACATTTCCTTTATATTTTTTTGAAGAAAAAATACTAGTTCCTATATTATAATCAGTAGAATATCCTGAATATAAACCTGGAAGTTTTTCTCTTTCTTCATGTCTTTTTTTATAAATTTCAACAATGGACTTAATTGCTTTTAATTCATCTTCTTCTATTTCAATATTATATATAATATTTTCATTCGTACCTTTATTTTTTAATAATTTATCATATTTTTTTATATCAAAGTTTCTTTTTTTGATTTTAATAATACAATTAGATATATCATAGTTAATATGCTCCTTATTTTCTATTAAAGAATCTATTATAAATTGATAATTTAAAAAATCTATTTCTGATAAATCTTCAGCATTTATTTCATTCAATATTTTTCCAAACTCAATATAAAATCTCGAATATGATTTTTCAAAGTATTCTTTTATAATTTCTAATAAAACACCTATATTATTAATTCTTTTTATATTAGTAGCAATTGATTTAAATGCATTACTTATTAAATTAATTTCATAATTTTCCTTAATTTTTATAATATCAAGTATTTTTTCTTCTAATTTTTCATATAAATCATCATTTATATATCTGCCATAAATATCAAATAGAAATATCATATTACGATTTTGTTCAAAATCAAATGATGCTTTTAAGCTTTCAATAATACAATTTATAAATTCATTATTATTAACAAAAGAATATTGTAATTTAATTTTATTATACAAATTTCTATATTTTTTAAATTCTCCACTAAGGAATAACATTTTTAGCGTTAATAAATAAAATTCTTCATCAGCAAATGTATCAGCATACATATACATTAGATTTGCTATTAATTCTCTTGTAAGTTTCAAATGAGTAATAGATCCATAGAAAACAGTTAAAAAAACTAAATTTTGAATTTGGTTAAAGCAATCTTCTAATCCAACTCCATAAATTGTTGTGTATTTTGATTTATTTTTATTTTTGAATAAGTGATTTAAAACATTAGTATAAGTCTCAGATTTTATTCTATCTATATCTGGATATGATAATTTGTGATTGTTTTTATTAATATATAATTGAAAATCATTATCAAAATTAAACTTATTTATAATATTGCCATATTGAGATAAAATGTTTCTTCCATCAATGCAAATGTCATCAATATACCAATTAGGTATATTTTTTGCTTTGATAACTTCACTAAATAATTTCGTATATCCTTCGCTTGCGCTCTTTAAATTACCTTTAAAATATGGGATATTTGCATTCCATCTTTTTACAATAATTGTATTGTCACTAAAATTAAATTCTTCTTTTATTTCGGAATAAAAATCTTGAATTTCTTTATTAGGAAATTTATCATTCCCATATACCCAGTCTATAATTTTTTTGCCAAAAATAAGAGTGTTGCTTTTATAATTAAACGATTGATTACTAAAATTTGGATAAAATAATGAAAAAGCATATCCTTCTAACTCTTTAAATTTCAAAATATATCTTTTGTAAAATTCAGAATAATTACCATAATCATTTGTTATTTCATTATAAAATTCTGTATCAACCTGTATATAGTTGTTAAAAATGTATGTTTCATTTTTATCACCATTAATAACATCTCCATTATTAGTAAAGGTGGCTCCTCTATTGTTCATTTCTCTTTTAGCATTTTTTATCGCCATTAATAACATCTCCATTATTATTGAAATTAACTTTTTTATTGTTCATTTTTCTTTTATTAATAATTATATTACCAATACTTCCACCAACAAATCCAGATATTAAAGGAATAACTATTTCAAACAAAACTTCTTTTAAACTCATGATAACCCTCCTCTTAAAGTAATAATATATTTATATTATATCATAATTTATCATTTTTTTTAGTTGTAGTATCATACTTTATTATTTCATCAATTATTTTAGATTGTACTGTTTGCTCAAATTTTTCACTTGCTATTTTAATTGATTCCTCTGAACTAGATATATAATAGTTTTCAGTTGTTTCTATTATTCTGTATTCTAAAGCCTTTCCATATTTATTTTCAACACTTTCTAAATGATAATAGCAATAATCTTTTCCATATTCTTTTTGATAGCATTTTTGTTTATTTTTATAATTTTTTAAAGCTTTTAATAAGGTATTATTTATATAGACTTCTCTACAACTTCCTTCTGTTTTAGTTGAGCCTAGAAACCATCTACCTACATCATCCTTTATTTTCGGATAAACTGTTTTATTTACAATTATTTTTCTTGATTCAAAATCAATATCATCCCAAGTTAAAGCTAAAACTTCTCCTGTTCTCATTCCTGTATAACAAGCAGTTAGAAAAGCACAAGTAAATGTTTCATTTTTCTTAAATCTTGTTAAAATACAATCTATTTCTTCTTGAGAATATATATGCCTTATATTTGCGTTTTTTTTAAATTAAAATTATTCATTTTTGAAATTCTTAAATCACTT
>CANQYB010000035.1 GCA_947627975.1 uncultured Bacilli bacterium
TTTTCAAAAATATGTTGTTAAAATTTAAAAAAAGACAAATAAGTTTATTTTTAAACCTATTTGTCAACAGTCTGAAAGAATTTAATTCTTTTTTTCTTTTTTTTTAAATAAAATTATTTATAAATTGCTAAATATTTTTTCTTTTTACCTTTGTTTACAACTAATATTTTATTATCAATCGCCATATTTTTACTTATTACATATTCTATATCAGAAATTTTTTTATTATTGATTTTTATTGCTCCAGCTAATATAAATTCTCTTGCTTCTCTTTTACTGCAAACAATATTGGAATTAACTAAAAAATCCAAAATATTTTCATCATCTTTATTTATTTCTACTGTTGGTACGCCTTTAAAACTATTTATAATATCATTACTTGAAAGTTCATATATTTTATCGCTAAATAAACATTCAGATAATTTTACTGCCTTTTTATATGATTCTTCCCCATGTAAAAATTCAATAACTGATTTTGCTAACGCTTTTTGAGCTATTCGTAGTTCTTTTTGATTATTATGTTCTTTCATTATTTCTTCTATTTCTTCTTTGCTTAAAAAAGTAAATATTTTCAAATAATTTTCAATCATTTCATCATCACAATTTATAAAAAATTGATATAATTCATAACTACTTGTTTTTTCTTCATCAAGCCATAAAGCATTTCCTTCACTTTTTCCAAATTTATTACCATATTTATCTGTAACTAAAGGCATAGTAAATGCATATACAGTATCTCCAGTTTTTTTTCTAATTAAATCTACACCAGCTGTAATATTCCCCCATTGGTCAGAACCAGCTACTTGAAGATTAACCCCCTTTGTTTCATGTAAATGTAAAAAATCTAAAGATTGAAGTAACATATAGGAAAATTCAGTAAATGTTATTCCATTTTCTAATCTTCTTCTTATAATATCTTTATCTAACATGTAATTAACATTAAAAAATTTACCATAATCTCTTAAAAAATCAATTGTCGTTATATCTTTAATCCAATCATTGTTGTTAACTACTTCAAATCCAAAGATTTTTTTTGCTTGTTTAGTAAGACCTTCAACATTTTTTAAAACTTCTTCTTTTGTAATAATACTTCTTTCACTAGTAGGGCGAGGATCCCCAATTAATCCTGTTGCTCCTCCAATTAACAAAATTGGTTTATGTCCAGCATCTTTTAATCTTTTTGATATTAAAAAAGATGAAAGATGACCAAGATGCATCGAATCAGCAGTAGGATCAGTTCCAATATAAAACGTCATTTTTTCATTATTTAATTTTTCTTCTAATTCTAAGGAAGTTATATCTTTTATTAACCCTCTCCATTTAAGTTCATCAAATAATTTCATTTTAAAATTTTCCTTTCTTCTTCGCTATATGTATTAATAACTTCCTCTAATAATTCATCAGGACAAGCTAAGTATTTTTGATATTCCAATAATTTTTTCATAATGTTAAAAAGTTCTTTTTTGCTTACTTTAGTGACTACACTATAGTAATATTTTTCTGTTTTTCTAATTTCACTAAAACAAATATAACTTTTTAATTTTAATTCATCAAAACTCAAAGCATAATATGATCTTCTACTTTTTTTAGACGTTAAAGATAAATAATAATAGTATTGCTCATTTTTTGCAATTAATAAACAAGGTCTTCCTTTAATAGAATGTAAATCCATCTTATTATCAAATCTTGAATATATATTTTTTTTAATAAAAATATCGCCAATTTCCATACTACACTCCTCTAATAAAAAAAAACATAAACTATAGGAAAAACTTATTCAAATTATCCTAATTTATGATTTTTTCTTTTTTATTATTATAAATAATTTCAAAGTTTTTCTTAATAATTTTCTGCTTTTCTTTCAAAATAAGATTTAGCATGAGCACATATTGGGCAAACATCTGGAGCTTTTTTACCAACCACAATATGTCCACAATTTCTACAAATCCAAATAGTATCACCATCATTTGAAAATACTACTTCATCTTCAATATTTTTTAATAATTTTTTATATCTTTCTTCATGCTCTTTTTCAATTTTTGCAACACCTTCAAATAAAAATGCTATATGATCAAATCCTTCTTCTTTTGCTGTTTTTGCAAACTCATCATACATATCAGTCCACTCGTAATTTTCACCATAAGCAGCAGCTTCCAAATTTTCTTTAGTTGATTTAATGTCTCCTCCTTCAAGTAATTTAAACCATATTTTAGCATGTTCTTTTTCATTATTTGCTGTTTCTTCAAAAATAGCAGCAATTTGTTCATATCCATCTTTTTTTGCTTTAGAAGCAAAATATGTATATTTATTTCTTGCTTGACTTTCCCCTGCAAAAGCAGTCATTAAATTTTGTTCTGTTTTACTTCCTTTTAATTCCATAATTAACCTTCTTTCATTTTTTAATATATCAAATTAGTTTATAAAAATCAATCTAAATATTTACTTTCAATACCAAAATAACCCTCTAAACTTTGCCAATTTCCATTATTATATATTTTTTTAGCTAATTCTTTTCCGACATATCTTAAATGCCATGATTCATATTTATATCCAGTTTCATTTTGTTTTCCATCAGGAAATCTAATGATAAACCCATATAAATAGCAATTATCATTTACCCATTTACCTTCAGGTGTATCAGTAAACGATGAATTTATAGAATTTAAATCAAATGAAAGCCCAGATTGATGTTCAGAATATCCCGGCCTTGCAGAATATGTATCAGCAGCATCTTTGCCATCTCTTAAAACATATTTATTATATATATTTGCTTGACTTTGAAAAGCTCTAAAACCACTTGATATATAAATATTTAAATTAAGAGCTTGAGCATCAGATTTCATTAAATTAAAAGCATTTAAAACTTCCTTCTCTAGCCCCGATCCATAATTTTCAGGAAGTGAATAACTTTTATTAACAATTAATATATCATCAATATAAGTAACTCCATTTTTTACAACAATGCTATAACCATTTTTTGTTTTATTTATGTTTTCATTTACTTTTTTAGTTACTTCTTTTTTTGATTCAGATGATTTTGGTGTATTTATTTTTACTTCAACTTTTTCATTACCCTCTACTGGATTTTTTTCCACTAATTTTGTATCTTTTTTTTCTTTAAAAGATATTTTATAAGTAAAAAAAATTGTTCCTATAATAAAAATAAAAGCAAAAATAATTAATAATGTTTTTTTCATATTTCTACCTCATAATAAATTATAACATTTAAAAAGAAATAGTTCAATTTATCTATTTCTTTATATAACAAAATTTCCATTTTCAAATATTTGGATTTTTTCATTATCTTTTGTTATTCCAACAATATTTAAATCTTTAGTTCCTATCATAAAATCAACATGATTTTTACAAATATTTAACCCTTTATCTTTTAATTCTTCCCTTTTCATTTCAAGGCCATTTTCATAACATTCTGGAAAACTATCTCCTAATGCTAAATGACAAGATGCATTTTCATCATATAATGTAGTTTCAAAAATTTTTTTTGTTCTGGCAATTGGGGAATTATTATTAACAAGAGCAACTTCTCCTAAATAATACATTTCTTTTTCACTTTCAAGAATATCTTTTAATGTTTCTTTTCCCTTTTTAGCATCATAATTAATTACTTTTCCATCTTTAAACTCTAAATAAAAATCTTTAATATAACTACCAGAGTAAATAAGAGGTAACGAACTATAGACTTTTCCATTAGTTTTTAAATAATGAGGTGATGAAAAAATTTCATAACTTGGCATATTATTAATATATTCATTGTCACCTGCGGAAGCAAAATGATAGTTGTCAGTAAGCCCAATATAAAGGTCTGTTCCCAAATCATTTGTATAATGTAGTTCTTGCAAATTTAAATTATTAATTTTGTCACATATAGATTGCATTTTTTTTATTTGCTCATCCCAACATTTTATAGGATCATCTTGATCTATCATACAAATTTTATAAATATAGGAAAATAACTTATTATAAGCATCTTTATCATTAGGAAATAATTTTTTTGCCCAACGTTCAGTTGGTAAGGTCGCTATACACCAAGCAATTTTAGAAGCACTTTGAAGTTTTCTATATAATTTTTTGGTCTTTAAACTAACTTTAACAACTTCTCTTTTTTTTGAACTATCTATGTCATCCATTAATCCAGGCATTTCTCCTTTTAACATTAAAAATGCTGCATTTTTCTTAGCATAATCATCCCATATTGTTTTGTTAAATAGCTCATTATTTTCAATTTCATTTATATCTATTGATTTTAAAACTTCATGATTTTTATAAGAATCAACACAATCTTCATAAACATCATCAACACCATAAGATTTAGCTTTTTCTTTTATTTTATTTATTATATACTGATTTTCTTTATCATAATAAATTAATAATGGTTGCCCAGATTTAATTTTCAAACATTTTTTTAACAGTAGATCTATATATTTTTCTAACATAATTTCCTTTCTATAATGCATATTTTACTTGTTTTCTATTATTATACTCATTATCTAATATATAATTCATAACTCTTTTAAGGTCTTTAAAGTTTCTTATATCATAATAAATAATTGCATTATCAAAAATATCTTGAATCATTTTTAATTTTTTATTGTTATTTTTAAAAATCATTTTATCGCCATTAGTATGTTTACTTTTTCGATATTTTTCATGATTTATATATGAACTTTTTACTCTTTCACTTTTAAAAATTGTTGTAAAAAGTTCTAAATTATTTTTTTTATTACAAATGTTTATACATTTATCTATAAAGTCATTCAAATATTTTTTTTGAAATATATTATCCATTTTCTACACCCTTTATTCCTATAAATATTTTATCAAACAAATTTATTTCTATACAATAAATATTAAAAAAAAATAAGTACTTTACGTTAAGTACTTAATCAGAATAATTGTCAAAATATCCTTGAATATAAACAACTGGTGTTCCTTTATCTCCCGAACCACTAGTTAAATCAGCTAAGGAGCCAATTAAATCAACATATCTTCTAGGAGTAGTACCTTGAGTCAACATTTGTCCTTTTAAATTACTATCTTTATTTTTAATTTCCTTTTTTATTGCTTCTTGCAATTTTTCTCCACTTAATGAAGAAAATTTGTTATCTGATAAATATTTTAACTTTAATTCATTTGGGTGACCTTCTAAACCTTTTGTATAAAATGGAGAAACTACAGGATCTGCAAGTTCCCAAATCCCACCAATTGGATCTTTAAATGCTCCATCTCCATAGACCATAACTTCTACATTTTTATTGGTTTTTTCTTTCATAATTTTTTGAATTTTAGATACTAATTCATCACCTTTTTCTGGAAATAATTTTAATTCTTCATCAGTTGCGCGATTTGATCCTAGTAAACCATATTTTGAATTATATCCACTTCCATTAATTGATTTATTTAAAATTTGAGAAAGACTATATAATACTTTTGCTCTTTTTAATTTATCTTTAGTAATAGAATTTGTATGAATATCACAAACTAAAACATTATCTGTATAATTTAAAATGGTTTCGGGATTATTTGATAAGACAAATTCCACTTCACAATTTTCTTTTACAATAATATCCCTATAAAAATCAATCATATTTATTCCCGTAAAAATATGTTTATAATTTCCAAATTTTTCTTTGTATTCTTTTTCACTTATTACATAATTGTAAGGATTTATATTATATTTTAATAAATCATCTTCATTTAATATATTATTACCTACTTCATCTTTGGGATAAGATAATAACATAGTGATTTTTTTAGCTCCTCTGGCAATACCTTTTAAACACAAAGCAAATCTATTTCTTGACAATATTGGAAAAACTACACCAATATGTCCATTTTTAAATTTATCTTTTATATCTTTTGCAATGTCATCTACACTAGCATAATTATTTTCACTTATTCCAACAACAGCTTCTGTTACACAAATAATATCTCTATCATTAATTTCAAAATTTTCGCTTTCTTTAGCATCTAAAATAGCTTTAGTAACAATTTCTGCTAAATCATCATTTTTTTTAATAATTGGTGTACGTATACCTCTAACAACTGTTCCAACATTTCTCATTATAATCATCCTTTCTATGATTAATTTTCTGATTATAATTATATAATTTATTTATATATTTAGAAATAATAAAAAAATAAATTGGACACTTATTTACAATATTTTAAATATTATTTAATTTATTAATTAAAAATCTCAATAAAAAATTTATTACAATTATTTGCTTTTGAAAAATTTTTATGTAATAATAATGGTTGAAAGAGGTGCATGTATTATGGCTCAAACTAAGAAAAAAACTACAAATTCTAATAGTAAAAATAATAATAAAAATAATCAAAGTAAAAAAAATACAAATTCTAATTCTACTAAAAATACTAAAAAAACCAATAGTAATAATTTAAAAAAACAACCAACAAAAAAAACAACCAACAAAAAAAATACTACTAAAAATAACACTTCTAAGAAAAATACAACTAGAAAAAAAAATATAAATTTAAATAAAAAAACTGTTAAATCAAATAAAAAAATTAAACAAATTATACCTATTGAAGATGAGAAAAAATATTCTGATAAAGATACCAGAACATACAAAATACTTTCCTATATAGGTATACTTTGGATTATTCCTCTTTTAAGTCCTTATAAAAATGATAAATCTTTAAAATTTCACATAGGACAAGGAATAATATTAACTATATTTGAATTTATACTAAGTATTTCTGTATTTCTTATAAATAATTTAATAATAGATAAAGTATTTAGTACGCAAGTATCTTTTTTTGGAATAGAAACAGGAATTTATAAAACTTCTGCACTAGGTTTAACTATTTCTGGTATCCTAAATTTATTAGTTTCAGCTTTTACAATTGGTTTTGTTATTATAGGCATATATAATGTAACATCAGATACAGAAAAAAAATTACCTGTAATTGGTAAATTATCTTTTTATAAATAAATCGCTACTTGGCGATTTTTTTCATAAAAAAAACTTTAATTTCTTAATTAACATAAGGAATTAAAGCCATATATCTTGCAAGTTTAACTTGTTTAGCAATATGTCTTTGATGTTTTGCGCAAGCACCTGTCATACGTCTTGGTAATATTTTACCTTTTTCATTTATATATTTTGAAATTATTACAACATCTTTATAATCAACGCTTTTTCCAGCACACATTTGACATATCTTTTTCTTTTTACGATAAAATTCTGCCATAATTAAATCCTCCTTTACTTAAAATGGTAAATCATCATCAGATAAAACTACTTCGTCACCAAAGTCTTTAAAAGGGTCTTCATCAACATCAGTTGTTTCAACTGTTTGATTTACAACACTTTCAGATGTAGATAATGCATTATCGCTGTTAGTATTTTTAGATCCTAAAAATGTTATATTATCAGCAACTACTTCTGTTACATATCTTTTAGTTCCATCCTCGGCATCATAATTTCTAGTTTGAATTCTTCCCTCTAAAGCTATTTGTGAACCTTTAGAACAATATTTTGTTAAATTCTCAGCTTGTTTTCTCCATACTACACAATTAACAAAATCAGCATCCCTATTTCCATCTTGATTTGTAAAAGGTCTTTGAACTGCCACAGTAAAATTAGCTGAAGCAATTCCGCTTTGAGTCATTCTAAGTTCTGGTGTTTTAGTTAATCTACCAATTAAAATTACTTTATTCATATTTTACTCCTCATCTAATTTAATGATTACAAATCTAATAACATTTTCATTAATAGATATTTTTCTTTTAAATTCATCTAATGCTTCAATTGAAGATTCAACAGTTAAAAGAAAATAATTACCATTAACTTCTTTATTTATTGGATATGCAAGTTTTTTTTGTCCTAAGTCCTTAAATTCAACTATTTTTGATTTTCTAGAAGTAAATATTTTTTGAAAATCGTCATTTATAGACTTAACAGTATCATTTTCTAAAGTAGTTTTAATTATGTACATAATTTCATACTTTTTCATTTTTACACCTCCTTATGGTCTATCGGCTTTATAAATACATAAAGCAAGGATAAAGCTCAAATGTATTATATCATACATTTTATTTTATTCAAGTTAATTTAATTTTAAAAATAAAATTTATTGTAGTGTTACAATTGATGTGAAACATTTATATATAAAAAAAGTAATTCAAGTCGTATAATTGAGTTAACAAAAAAACAATATACGAAAGGACTTGAATTACATGAA
>CANQYB010000036.1 GCA_947627975.1 uncultured Bacilli bacterium
TTGTTATATATTTGTCAAATATAATTCGTTTTGGTATAATATAATACAATTTAATAATTCAATATCTTTTTTAGGATATTTGCAAATTAATAATGAAGGTGATAATATTTTAATTAATATAAAGAGTATGAAATGTTATATCTAAATTAGATAGGAGGTGCTAGTCGAGAGTTCGACTTAATTATGTTTACAAAAAAGCAAATGTGTATTGACTTTTTAAATAAAGAAAATATATTAATATGTCCTTACTGTAATGAATCTTTAAAATTACATAATAACATGCTAATTTGTAATAATAATCATAATTTCGATGTTAATAAAAAAGGTAATTTATTTTTAGTAAATACCGCAAATTACAAAAGTAGTAAAATTTATGATACATCATTATTTAAAAGCCGTAGAGAATTAATAAGTAAAAATTATTATAGAGCAGTATATGATTATATCAGTAAATTTATAAATTCTTGTGATTTAAAAGATTTTAAAATTCTTGATTTAGGTTGTGGTGAAGGAAGTCATGTTAGGAAAATTCAAGAAAAGTTAAATAATAATCATTTAGTATATGGTTTAGATTATTCAAAAGACGCTATAAATATGGCTACTGATTATTTGCAAAATGGTAATTTTTATTTCGTGGCTGATATTAATAATATTCCTTTAAAATCAAATTCCATAGATGTCATTATTGATTTTTTATCTCCTTATAATTCATTGCAAATTACAAGAATTTTAAAAAATAATGGTTATTTTATTAAAGTTGTTCCAGGAAATAACTATCTAATAGAATTAAGAAATGCCTTTCTACTAGATAATTATGAAAAAAAGGATGAAATAAAAATTAATATTGAAAAAAATTTTGATATTTTATCAGAACATGAAATTAATGAAAAACAACTAATTACAGAAGATGATTTGAATAATTTAATAAGTATGACACCGATACATAATAAAAAAATAAAAAATAATAGAGCAGTAACAGAAATAACTATTAATTTAATTATATATGTTATGAGAAAGAGGTAACAATGAAAAATAGTAAGTATATGCAAGTAGTAAAGATTAAATCAGGGGTTTATGCTGTTTTTAATAATCTATTAATGCAGCCAATATATTTAAATTTTAAAAATTTGATTAACTTAAAACTAAAAAAATATAATTGTTTTAGTAAAGAAGAATTAAAACATTTAAAAGAGAGTGGAATTGTAATAAATAGTGATGCTGTTGATAGAGAAGCAATAAATAAGATTAAAACAACAGTAAATTCTAATATTAAAAATAAAATAACTTTAATGTACATTATTCCTAATAATAATTGTAATTTAATGTGTAAATATTGCTTTATAGGCAAATTAAACAATAGCAATCCAGAAAAAATGAGTAGCGATACTATGAAGAATGCTGTTGATAAATTTTCAAAACATCTTAAAGATATAGGCGCAGAAAAAGGTGAAATAGTATTTTATGGTGGTGAGCCACTACTTAATTTTGATTTAATAAAAGAGTGTGTAGAATATTCAAAAATTAAGAAATATAATTTTAAATATTCTATTGTTACAAATGCTACTTTAATAACAGAAAGTATTGCTGATTATATACGTGATAACAAAATTGGTATAGGTATTTCAATTGACGGTCCTAAAAAAATAAATGATAAAAATAGAATTTTTGAAAAAAATTCGGCAAGCGTATATGATATGGTTATTAATAAAATCAATCTTTTAAAATCCAAAAATGTGGATTTTGGCTTATCAATAACGATTGCTAATGAGTTTTTGGACGAGCAAGAAGAATTTATAAAATGGTTAAAAAATTTAAATATAAAGGGAATTAGTTATAATTTACTTCATTATACTTCAAAAAGTAAAGGATGGAAAAAATATTATAAAAGAGCCACAAACTTTATTATTAAATCTAATAATGAATTATATGACTTAGGTTTTAGAGAAGATAGAATAAAACGAAAATACTATGCTTTTTATGAAAGAGATTTTAAATATAGTGATTGTGGTGCTAGAGGTGCTAATCAAATTTCTATTAGGCCTAATGGTGATATTACAATATGTCATGGTTATTGGAACACATCAGAAAATGAAATAGGGAATATTAATAAAATTGATATAAATGATATTTTTAAAACAAATAATTATAAAAAATGGCATTTAAATACACCGATCAATAATGAGACGTGTTTAAATTGTCAAGCTCTATATATTTGTGGTGGCGGTTGTGCTATGCAAAGTAAAGATTTATTCGGTGATGAATTAAAAATAGATAAAGCGTTTTGTATTCATACTAAATTAATATTAAAATTTATATTAACTGAACTATATTATGAAAATCAAAACAATTAAATAGTTAAATATTTTAAATGGCTGTCTTCAATAATTTTAAGACAGTCTTTTTTTGCGTGCACTTGATATACATATCTAGTTTATGAAGTTCAATACAAGCATTTACAAATTATCTAAACAAATAAATTTATTCAAAAAAAATACTATTCACAAATAGCGAAAAGTATTTATATGATGTTATAATATAAAAAATAGGAGGTGGTAGCTATATAGAAGTTTAATGAATATACGTTTTAATTATTTCTTTTCAATTGTAATAACTAAATTATGTTTTCGTGCTAGTTCTTTAAGAAGTTTGACTGTATAATTACTTTTACCGATTTCGTAATTTTTAATTGTATTAGCAGATTTTTTAACCGATTTTCCAAATTCTGCTCTATCAAGTTCAGTCCACTCACGAAGAATACGAATAATATCTTTAGTTTCGTAATCATTAAGACGTATTTTCAAAACGGCTCCTCCTCTATGTAATTTATATTTAACTCAATTAAATATTAACATTACATAGGACGGAAATATGTCGTTTGGAGCAGAATATGCTCCGTAGAAAATAATTGTTAGGAGGACATATTTTGGCAAAAAGAAATCAAATGCCTAATAAAAAGTTCCCAAAACTCTACGAACTAAGAATTAAAAATAATTATAGGTGTAAAGATATGGCAGAAATGCTTAACGTTTGTACAGCTTTTTATTGGCAAATTGAAAATGGAACAAGAGGTTTGTATTATAGTATGGCAAAACAAATTGCCAGTATATTTAAAATGAAACCTGATGAAATATTTTTTGATGATGTTTAATAATAACTAATAAAAATAGTATGAAATCTTTTGAAATCATACTATTTTTTATGACTTATGACAGCATGACAGCAATTTTTGGGTGGGGTACACCTATTTTTTCGTGTCATTAGTGTCAATAACTAATCTAAAATATCGCTAACATTAAGATTATAGTAATCAGCTAATTTTTTAACAATATCATTATTTAATTTCCTTTTTCCATTTTCATATTTATTATATGTAGATTTATTTACTTTTAAGTAATTAGCTATATCTTCTTGTTTTTTATTATTTTCAATTCTTAAATTTTTAAGCCTTAATCTTGCTTTATTTTGGATTTTTTCTTCTTCTTGTTTAAAATAATCAGCCATAGACTTAGGATTGCTTAAATCTAAAGCTATATATTTTTGTTTATTATTTGCTACAGTATTAGCATAATTAAATAATTGGGTTTGTTCTTTTAAAGTTAATTGAGGCATATCTTCAAAAAAATAATCAGTTGATACTTTATAAAAATTGGCTAAATCTCTTATTAATTGAAAAGGTGGCGTCCTATCCCCAATTTCATAACATTTATAAGTATTTCTTTTTACACCAACAACACCACTAATTTCTTCTTGAGATAAATGAAATTTATCTCTTAAATCAGCCATGTGTTTACCAATAGTTATATTAATTGCATTTCGATCAATATTTTTCATAAAAATACTGCTTCCTTTCGTTTTAAATTTTAACATATCTCGGTGCGATTTGTCAATTTATTAAAAAATGTAACTAAATTAAAGAATTTTAAATTTTTTTAAAATTTTGTGTTGACAAAATGCACCAGAAGTATTATATTGTAATTGTTAGGTGCAAAATGGCACTTTTAAAATAAAAACAAAGTTGACAAAATGCACCTGTTGTTCTTTGAAAATTTCATAGAGTTGGAAATCACCGATATATGCTGACTCGTTAAACAAATGCAAGGTAAATATCTCTATTGGCACGAGAGTTGTAGATTATCTAAAATCTTCAATTAAATAAAGAAAGCGAGGTGAATATTATTGACTGCAAAGGAAACTTTAGAATTAATCTCTAAGCAATGGTGTGATTTAAAAGATTTACAAAAGCTTACAGGTTTAGGAAAAAACAATGCTTTAAAATTAAAAAACGAAATAAAACTAGATTTAAACAATAAAGGTTATCTTCTTCCTAACAAACTACTACCTATGAACGAAGTTGTAAATTATTTAAAAATTAACATCAGTTATCTTCAAAAAATGGCAAAAGGAACTATGAACTAGAAAGGAGGAATGCTTTTGAAGAATATAAGTGAAATGAGAAAAGATTTTATAAAAAAAGATTTCATAGTCGATAAACTAATGAAATCTAATGGATTGTATTGCCTAGTTGCTCGACCTAAAGTTGGCAAGTCATTATTAGCACTACAACTTGCTAACTCTATTGCAACAGGCAATTCTTTTCTAGGATTTAAAACAAACCCATGTCCTGTTTTATATATTAGCACAGAAATGAACTCAATGCAATTAGTAGATAGAATTGATAAAATGGGGCTAAATTTTAATGACGATAATTTCTTATTTTTAGAACAAAATCCTAGTGAAAGAAAATTAAATTTAATGGATTTACAATTAGATTTTCAAACATTTGCCAATGAATATAAAGGTAGATTCCTTATTATTGATATGTTTAGTGGAATAGATTTAAACAATGGTTATGATTTAAATAACTATCAAGATATGGGGCAAATAGTTATTCCTAAATTTAGAGAATTATGTAAAAAATATAACTTTACAATATTACTTGTTCATCATTTAAATAAAAATAATACTTCATTAGGTAGCACAGCAATTGATGGCTCAGTTGATGGGAAAATAACCTTAAAACAAGATGATAATATAAAAAATAAAATATTTTTAAATTATGAAAGTAGAGATTATGAAGGACTAGATTTAGTTTTGAAAAGAAATGAAAATTTATTATTCGAGTTATCTGATATTGATAGCGAAGATTTAAATTATAATATCTTAGCCTTTTTAAATTATGCAATAAAGCAAAAAGAATTTTCCTTTTCGGCTTCCGATATAACAAGCAAATTAAATTTACAAATTACACCTTCGGCTTTTGGAAAATTATTAAAAAATAATCTCAATAATTTAGAAAAAGAAGGACTTTATATTGAGCAAAAAAGAACAGCTAAAGAAAGAATTTACTATGCAAAATATGAAGAACCTACTAATGAAAATTAAAAATTTTTATTAGTGTTTTGCTAACTTTTTTCTAAAAAGTTATGTAAAAAATAAACGAGGCACGTTTTGTTTTCGTAAGAAAATGAAAGTGGCGATAGTAATATTTTTTACAATTTTTTAAAAGGATTTTTAAAAAATTTATATTAAATAATAAGTATCTAGTAGATAGTTATTATTTAATTATTTGTTTCTTGCATTTGCCTTTGCTTTAGCTTAGGCATTTGCAAAAACAAAGGGGTTTTTAGGGAACTCCCTAAACTCACGAAATGGGCTATGCCCTAGTGAGATAGGTCATATATGACCTTTTCATGAAAGGAGGGAACATTTAGTGTATGACGGAAAACAAGTTTTAAGGTTTGAACAAAAATATAAAAAAAAGGATTTATATAATATTGGTAGAGAAATGAAAGAAAGAAAAGGTACTGGAAATTATGATACAATGAGAACAAAATTTAATGTTGAATATGTTTCTTTAAAGCAAAATAATTTGTATCAAGAGGTAATGAAAACATTAAAAGATAAAAATGTTGAATATTTAAATAAGCCTAGTACTAATTTGTTAAATGGTGTAACTTTTACAAGTGGAACGGAGTTTTTTGAAACGTTAGGTATGAAATTTATTGATAGCGGTAGAACTTATAAAACTGGTGATAAACAGGGACAAAAAGTTAAAATACCTGACATAAAATCTAAAGAAGATATACCACAAGCTGTTACATATTTTTTCGACTCTTGTATGGACTTTTTAAAAGAAAATGTTGGGGAAGAAAACATAATACTTGCACAAATTCATTATGATGAAGATACACCACATTTACAAGCTTATTTCCTACCAATAGTTGATGAGGTTAATAGAAAGTGCTTTGTTAAAGATAAATCTGGTAAAGTTATAAAAGAAGAAATAAAAAAGCCAAATGGTGAAATATCTTTGGTACCAAAATTATTAAGAGATAAAAACGGAAAAATAGTTTATGAAAAAGTAAAAGGTAAATTTTTAAATAACGATCAGTTTTGGAAAAATAAAGGTGGTAAAAATTCCTTTACAAAAATTCAAAATGATTTTAATAAGTTTATTAATTCAAGAGGTTTTAATTTAGATAGAGGCAAAGTTGGAGCTAATATTGAACACAAAACTAAATTGGAATTTCAAATTGAAGAAAATAAAGCTGAATTAAAGGAATTAAAAATAGAAAAGGAAAATACTTTAAAAATTATTGAAGATACCAAAAATGGTTTAATCGAGGCGAATAAATCTATTGAAAAAGATGTTTTAAATCCAAGAAAAAATATTGTTGGTTATAACTCTAATGACGTAGAAAAGATTATTGATTATTCAAAAGGCTTGGAACAAATTAATAGATTACAAAAAACTGAAATTGATAATCAAAATGTAACTATAAATAAATTATCTTCGGAAAATGAAACATTAAAAAATAATGAAGAACTTATTAAAAGAAATAATTTAATTAAAGAACAAAAAGCTACTATTAAAGAGCAAAAAAAAGAAATTAATAGATTAAATGATTTGATAAATATATTAAACAACAATATAGAATCTCTAAAAGAAAAATTAACAAATGAAATTGATAAATGGAAAAAAAGATTTCAAAAATTATGTGACGCCATAGACAAAGTTTTAGGTAGAAAACCAAGAGAATATATTGAAGATTATGAAGATTTAGCAAACGCAATTAATAATGACTATTATGATTATGAAAAAAATGAAGAAAAAGACAAAGACGATTTTGAAATAGGAATGTAGAAAAGAAAGGAGTTATGTAATGGCAATAATTTTATTAAAACAAAAAGAATGGACTAAAGATGGCAGAAAATGGATATTTTATACAAGATATAAAGATTTATTTGGAAATGTTAAACAATATAAGTCCAAAAAATATTTTACAAAGAAAGAAGCTCAAGAAGCAGAAAGAGTTTTCTTTTTAAATTTAGATAAATATAGACCTGATAATAATATGACATTTAAAGATTTATATTTAGCATTTTATGAATATCAAGAAGATAAAGTTAAAGAAACAACTTTACACACTTATAAAGA
>CANQYB010000037.1 GCA_947627975.1 uncultured Bacilli bacterium
TTATGCTTACTTGTAATAACATAAATTTTATTATCAACCATAATCGGATCTCCAAAAGGTCTACAACTTGGTTTATCCCCATCAATAGTAGATACAAAATTTACTTGTGTATTTTCTTTTAAAAATTTAAATGTTTCATTCATTGTTTTTTCTCCTATTTTAAATCTCTATTGTTTCTTCAATATCTAAAACTTTATAATTGATATTAAATTTATCAAAATTTTTCTTCATATATTCTATATCAGTTGGATATTTTTCATTATCCATATGAATTGGTAATACTAATTTTGCTCCTAATTCTTGTGAAAATAGGGAAGCTTCAAATGCTGACATAGTTAATCCATAACCTGTTACTGGAAGGGCAACAACATCAACTTTATAATCGTTATTGAAGCAAATTGTATCACTTGTAGTATATAATCTACATTTACCATCATCTATTATATATCCAACATTTTCAAAGACTTGCCCACCATTTTTCAATAAGGGATTATATCCATGAATTGCTTTAACTACTTCAATTTTTACACTCTCAAAATCCAAAGTATTATTTTCTTTTACAATATTGAATTTAATTTCAGGATAAGTATCCTGTACTTCTTGAGTTGAATAAATAGGTATGTTAATGTTTTTTAACACATCACTTTTGATATGATCCCCGTGTTTATGTGTTATAAGAATTAAATCTGACTTTTTCCATTCATCTAAAAATTTATCTTGATATTTTAATCCTCCAGCATCAATTAAAATTCTTTTATTATTTGTTTCAACCATTAAACAAGATTGAGGAAATTTTGTTATTTTCATTTTCTTCCACCTTTCATAGTAATTTTACCATAATCTTGAAAAATTTTTAACTATCTATCTGTAATAAAGTATATTTTCTTCTTTCGAATTTTCAACAAGAAAATAAACTCATACAAGAATATGAGTAATTATCACAATGGAGCGATTGAAAAAGTACGACAACTTTTTGGGCTAGATAATAGTTAGTAATAAGCCATTAACTAACATAACAAATTTTAATATTTATATATGTTTTTTCGCATTTTTATAGTATAATATTAAGCATTACCAAGGAGGTTTTGTAAAATGAAAGAAAAATATTTGACACTTGAACAAAATACATGTGCTGCTAGAATATTTTTAAATACTTTTGGTCTTATTTTAGAAACTACAGATGAAGTAACTGAATTTTCAAAAATAAAAATTTTTGATAAGATTATGAATGAAGTTGGAGAATTACATTTTGATAATGGTAAAGTTATAATGTCAGCAAATTATAATAATAGTGTGTTAGATGCAAGTTTTGATATAGCTAAAATGTTAGGATTTATTGATCCAGAGTGTGAAAATGCTCCATTTGCTATATTTGGTGAATGGTCTAGTAAAATTGATTTTCAAATTCAAAAAGCAAATAATATAACTTTATCTGGTGAACTTTCAATAACATGTTCAGCTGATACTGAATTCGGAATATCTTGTCTTTGCCATCCTTTAATAAATTGTGAAGTTCCTGGAAAAGAAAATATAATTTTAAAAATATTAAGAGATGGAAGTACATTAAGTCTTGAAATTGTTACAGGAGAAAACTATGAAGTAATAGATGTAAGGCCTTGGGATGAGTTAAATGGTTTTCTTCTTCATGATATAAAAAAAGGCAAATATGATGAGGAAAACCATGCTTATCCATATAGAAAACGTGCTGGAATTTTTAATGGTGCTGAAAGAGGAGAAAATAAAGATAAATTACACGTATTCTTAAACGAGGAAGAGTATGAAAAACAATTAAATTTTAGAAATGAATTCCCACCAAAAGTTGGAGATGACAATTCTAAAGAAACCTTATTACAAAAAGGAAGGTTAATGCAAGATTTAGACCCTGATATATTTAAGAAAATAAAAAAATTAAAAGATGTATTATTAATTGGAGATGTATCTCTATTAGATAATTTGGTTAGTGTTTGTTATGATAGTTATGATGATGAAGAATTAAGTACTTTATTAGGTTTAAATAGACAAAAAATGAATTATCAAAACGGCGCTGATAGTTTAGTTAATTCTTACTTTGAAATTGGTATTAACAATTGCTTCTTTCCACTAGAAACTCAAAAAAGATTATTAAAGAAATAATTAAAATATATAAAAATTAAGAACAAAAGATTTATTTTTGGCAAACGCATATTGGTTGTCAATATACAAGTGTGTTTTCTAGACTAGCAAAATAAAACTACTCTAAGTTTAAATTTAAGAGTAGTTTTTATATTCTCGAAGAATTTTCCAAATTTACTATCAATATGGAACAGATGATAAGAAGGTTTTAAAACTTTTATCAAAAAAATATCCCTCACTCGTTAAATTGATTATGTCAATTTGCAAGTGTATTTTTAAATTGTCAAAGAACCTAGTATGTAGAAAAAACTAAAAATTTTGTATATAATAAATTGAAAATAATTAAAATTATCTTTTAATTAATATTTTCTTAACTTGTTGCCAATCGTTAGCTCTAACTATCCCATTTGATAGTAATTCTTCATTTGGAATTTTTTGGTTTCTAAATTCAGTAAATAATATTTTTTGAGTACAATTTGTTAAATTTTTAGGTCTATCATCTATACCTATATCAAATTTTATTTGGCTTTTATCAGTAATAAAAATGAAATTGTTAGGATCAATAAATGGAAAGAAGTACCTTAAGTATTCATATTTGTTTTTCAAATTAGTTGCAGCATCAATAACATTTTCTTTCCAGATATATGATGTTACTATAAAAATTTGGTAATATTTTTGTAACTTTTCTATTGTTTCTATACAATGTGGTAGTGGTGGAATAAAAGTGTCATCATCATTTTTATATAAATTTTTAAATTGATAAATTTTCCTAAACGCTTCTTCTTGTCCCATAATAAGATCTTGTCTATAAAAACCATTCAGTTTTTCAAAATCAACCCCACCTAAAAATTGATTTAAAAAGTCTGTAAATCTGCCTTTTACAATTACTTCGTCCATATCAATCATAATAGTCTTTTTACTCATAATATTTCTCCCTAAAAAAATTTAATAATGCTATTTTACCATACTTTTGGTATAGTTGACTACTTTTTAGTAACAAAGTATATTTTTCAATAAAAAATAAACTCATACAAGAATATGAGTAATTATCACAATGGAGCGGATGATAAAAGGGTTTTAAACCTTTTATCAAAATTAAATAAATATCTAATAAAAATTCAATGATAATATAGGAATTTATTGGTATTTATAGTATAATTATATCAACTGATACTAGCAAAGGAGATTATTATGTTAGAAAATACTTTGCCAAGCATTGAGGATATAGAGAAAAGATTGGAGGAAAATTCAGAATGAACATAAATATTAATAAGGTAAAAATTTTTGTAACTATTCCACCAAAAAATGTAGAAGAAGTTAGAAAAGCTGTATGTGAAGCTGGAGCAGGAGTAATTGGAGACTATATTTATTGCACTTCTTCAACAAAATCAATAGGTACTTTTATGCCTAATGATAATGCGAATCCATATATTGGTGAAAAGAATAAACTAGAATTCGTGGAAGAGGAAAAATTAGAGTTTGTTTGTGATATAGATCAAGTTAAAAAAGTAATATCTAAATTAAGGAAAGTACATCCATATGAAGAGCCAGCAATAGATATTGTACCATTAATAGATGAAAATTACTTTAAATAATCGATAAAAATTATTAAAATATGACCACTTTAATTGATTTTGTCAATTTAAAAGTGTGTTTTTATTTTGACAGAAAAATAAACAAAAGAAAACTCACACAAAAGGTGTGAGTAATTATCCCATTGGAGCGATAACTTTACTTATATTCGAAAAATTATACTCCCAAGATTGATTAAATCAACTATAAATATAGTATATCATAACTTGTAAAAAAATAAACAATAAAAATGATTAAAATTACCAAAATATATGTTATAATTTTATATGAAGGATCGTGATGCTATGAATGATGAAATAATAAAAGAATTTCCTAATAGTGGTCAAAAAATAGTATCACTAGTAAATAATTCTAAATTTGGAAAATGTATAAAAAAAGTACAAAAAAATATGGAATATATTTCTAGAATTAATAAAGAAATAAATATTCAAAAAGAATTAGATTGTATTTATTATCCAAAAGTATTTTTTGCCAATATTACAGAACAAAATTGTTTAATCTATGAAGAATTTATAGATGGAAAAGATTTAACTAATTATATTGGAAAAGACAAAATATACTATAATAATGAGATTGCATGCATAAATCTTTTAAAAGAATTAGTTATTGGTTTAGAATTTGTTTGGAGTAAAAACGTTGTACATAGAGATATAAAACCAGCAAATATTATTATAAGAAAATCAAACAATAAACCAGTTATTTTAGATTTGGGAATTGCTAAAAATTTAGATAGTAGCACTGTTACTGAAGGTGGTATGTGGGGAACAAAAGGATATTCGTCACCAGAGCAAAGATTTAATAATAGAGACTTATTTGGAAAAAGATCCGATATGTTTAGTTTAGGAATTGTAATTTATGAATTGTTTTTTGGTGAAATTCCATTTAAAAATGATTATGAATTAGCATTTAACTCATGTGATTTTAATAAAAATGATTTACAGCCAAGCGAAAAATTTAAAAAAATTATATCAAAAATGTTAGAAAAGCAACCATTTAAAAGATATAAAAATTCTACTGCAATATTGAAAGAAATAGATGATTATTTAGGAGGTGATTAAAGTGAGTAATATTAATATTTATCATCAATGTGGTTTTAGATATAAATGGAATAAAGAAATAAATGATGAATTTAACATTGGTGATGGGTTTATACTCTCACCACTAGATATGAGTAAAGAAACATTGAGTAATATTTCAGACGAAAAATTATCTTGTAGTTTTTTTGATCCACAATTTTATTCTTTAAATCTATATAAAGATAATTATTTATCATATAAATTCTTAGATGAAATAGATTCAATATATGACTATAGTATTTCAAAAAATCAAATATCTAAAAAATGCATTGATTTTCAAAATAATATAGCATTAAAATATCTTGTTATTCCAACTATTGATTTTAATTTATTAAATTTAAATGAAAGTTATAATGAACTTTATGATGAAATAAAATCCGATTCAGATGATTCAAATTATTTTAGTAATATTAATATAAAAAATAATTTGTACAAAAAACTTATTTTAGAACCATTTTGTAATTATATAGAAACTATAAAAACAAATAAAAAAGTTTTGGCAACTATAATTTTCGATGATGAAATGGCTAAAGATGAAAGTTTATTTAATAGCTATTTATCAACTATTACAGAAAATGATATTATTTCAGGAATTTATTTATTACCTCAAAATAATAGGACTTTTAAAAGAATAAGTGATATTAATTTTTTAACAAAAATATTGGAGTTTATTCATATATTAAGAGAAAATGATTTAGAAGTAATAATAGGATATTCAGATATAGAATCAATTTTATACACGGTTGCGGGTGCTACTGCAATTCCTATTGGGGTATACGAAAATCTAAGAAAATATGACGGTTTAAAATTTTCTAATAATGATTATAATGGAAGAGGACCTAATCCTAGAATATTTAGTAGCAAATTATTACAGTGGATTGAATATCAATACTTACCAGTTATAAAAGCTAATGATGATTTAAGTAAATTCTTTGATCAAAATATTTATTTTCAAGAAACTCAAGAAAAAGATTATAATTGGCATTTTTCTAAACCACAATGTTATAAACACTATATGATTAGTTTTTCAGAATTAATTAAAAAATTACCTAATGATTTAGATGAAAGATATAAATATGTTGATACATTATTAGAACAAGCAAACAATGCATTTAATGAATTGTCAAATTTTATATTTTTTGATAATAATAGCAGTGGTGATCATATTAATAAATGGAGAACAGCATTAAAAGTATTTTATGAAAAAATAGAAAAAGAAAAAAGGTAAAAGGTGTGATTTAAATGTTTGAAACTGAGAAAGAAATGGTAATTGCATTAATTTCAGTATTAAAAAATAAATCTTTGAGTATTAATAATGCAAGAGACTTTTTAATAATGCAAGAAGTTGAAGGTTTAGTAGGAAGACCAGATATATTATTAAAAAGTAAAAAAAATAAAAAAATAATTACAATAGAACTTAAATTAAAGAATTGGAAAAGAGCTTTAGCTCAAGCATATAAATATAAATCTTTTTCAGACATTTCTTATGTTTGTATGGATGAAAGCAATATTGATTCTGTATTGAAACATATAGATATGTTTGAAAAATACAATATTGGATTAATTACAATTTCTAAAAATAAAAAGGTTAATATTTTATATAAGCCTAATGCAACGGAACCGTATGCAAAAGATTTATATAAAAAAGTAAGTGTCAAATTTAATGCTTTTGAAGCCAATTTATCACTTAATTAGTACTTTAAAAGGAAGATGCAAAATTGACAAAACAGTGTAAATATGATATTATTTAATTGCTTTGAAAGGGAGAGATTAAAATGTTAAATAATCACTTAACAACGACAACTACTATAACGACATTAAAATCAATTGTTATTATTGATTGTTTTAGCATTGTATAACTATAGAAATATAAATAAATTATATCGCTTATACAAAGTCTATTACAATCAAAGTGATAGACTTTTAATTTTAGTAAAATTTAAGAAAATTGATGATATAATATTAATGTAAAGACTATAATATAGGACACGATTGTTAGAAATTTATTTTATAGAGAGTTATCAATTGGTGGAAGATAATAAATAAATCTAATAATTACTACCTATTAGTTGCACTCGAAAGAGACTGCCCGAGCTTATCGGTTAAATAAATTAAGAAAAATAAGAGGATGGTACCGTCTGTAATAGACTCCTATAATGGTATCATTCTCTTTTTATTTTAAAGGAGATGGTAAAATGACGGAAACGGAAACTGATACGATTTTCTCCCTCAAAAGCAAATAAAAGAAAGAAGGTTAAAAGATGAACAAAAAATGTTGTGAATTATTAAAAGAAGTAATTAATAAAAATTACAAAAGCATAAGACTTGATAATATGTCTTATAATGATGATGGATTTTACTATGAATTCAAATCAGATGAATCGGTTAGTGAAAATGATTTATCTAAATTAGAGGATGCTATTATGAAACTTGATAATAGCATTTATGTAAAACTTATAAG
>CANQYB010000038.1 GCA_947627975.1 uncultured Bacilli bacterium
AATTAAAAACCTCAGAAACCCTTATAAAACAAAAAGCGTTCCCTCTCTCGAGGGAACTTCAGGGGGTTTTGGTTGATTCACTCAAACATTATAAAATTGTGTAAGAGTGATCTGCATGACAATTACTATCATGCTATATTAATGATATAATGAATATTAAAATTTGTCAAATCATTTTTTGTCATTTTTTTCCTCTTCTTTTAATTTTGGTAATTCAAATGGTATATTATTTTTATCTTGATTTATGTAAAACATATTTTTAGGATTTTCTTTTTTATTATTTTCATCATTTTTTTTATTTAATAAATATAACTCATCATTTTCATTATCTGTTTTTAAAACTTGCATATTTTCATTTTTTTTATTTTTCTTAATATTAATAGGCTTACCAATATCTATCACTTTATCTTTTAATCCAACTAATTTAAATAATTTTAAAATATCATAAATTATTATTCCCAGTGCAGGTATTACTACAACAATTAGCCAGACTCCTTTATTTCCTAAAAACGAAGTAACTCTACCCAGTTGAGGCAATTTTAAAATTACTTTTCCATAAATATTATCTTGAGTTACAGTTCCTGAGTCAACATTTTGGTTATTATCTCCCTTAGTTGTAAAAATAAGTTTTCCATCTTTTTTATCTATTTTATTAATTCTATGAGTAACAGTTAACCCATTGCTAATAATACTATTTGACTTAAAAGTTATGACATCCCCTACTTTTAAATCTTTTACATCATTAACTTTTTTATTTAATACTACATCATATACATTTATATTAGGTACCATACTTGGACTAATAATCATATATAGTGAAAAAGGTGGCTGATATTTTTCTCCTTTTTTGGCATAAATTTTAGCACTAATAAAATAATATACCATAAGTACAATAATAAATATTAAAATAAATAATATTGTGTAAAATATTACATTTAAAATTGTTGAGAATATGTTTTTTAAATTAATAAATCTTCCCTTTTTATTCATAAAGTATTCTCCTAGTCTATGTTAATTATAAAAAAAAATATAAGAAAAAACAAGAAAAAAATCTATCAAAACCTTTGATAGACTAAATATGTGTAAATATTTAAATTATTTAATTTAATTTTTCTGATACAACAACTTTTGCACTAAATGATTTGCCTTGATTATAATTTTGTAAAGCATCTTTATTTTTAAGTCCAACAACTAGTTTATAATAATTTGTTCCTTTACTAGTAATTGGATCGCTATCTAAAATAACACCAGCTTCATGAGGCATAGCTGTTTCTGAAACTTTTACAGTATCACAACTAGTATATCCACTATCTGTACAAGATGATAACTTATAATATAACTCACCTGATACATCTACACCAGCCTCTGCTTCATCATTACATTTAATTGACTCTTGGCTATCTACCTTTTTGCAAAAATTATTTGAAACATTTTCAAAGCTTATACTAATTTGGTGGCTATCATTAGATGAAGATTTGATTGAAAAATTTAATTCTTTTGTATAATCTTGTCCTTTTTCACTTTGTGGTAAACCTTGATTTAATAATTCAATTTTACCATCCCCAAGACCTTCAATATTTAAACCATATGTGTCAGTTGTAACTTTAACATTATCAGCTTCAGAATTTCCAGTTACAGTTGCTGTAAAATATGCAAATGTTGCACCAACTATTGCTACTAATAAAGTTGCTATTCCAATAATAGTTAACAAAATAGTATTTCTTTTGTTATTCTTATTTTCCATTTCTATCCTCCTTATGTTATGAATATAGCATAATTAAATATTTTTTTCAATAATTTTTAAATAAAAAAAATAGCAAATTTTGGAAAAATTGCTATATTTTTTCACTTACTATAACCTTTGCTGATAAACTTTTACCTTGATTATAGTTTTGCAAGTGTTCTTCATTTTTTAATGTAACTGTTAATTTATAATAATTTGTTCCTTTTTGTGCAATTGATAAACCAGATCCTATAATTTGATTTGCGGTAGGAAAAGCTCCAGTTGAAACTTTTGTTGTACAACTTGAATAATTTGAATCAGTACATGATAGTAAATCATAACTAACTTCTGATGCAACATTTTGTGCAGCATTGGTTCCACAAGTAGTTGCGTTATAATCAGCTACTGTTTGACAAAAAGTATTTGAAACTCCTTGCAATTCTATATTAATTGCTCTTGCAATATTTGAAGTACTTGTTACTTGAAACATTAATGAAGTAGTTGGACTAGTCTCACCCTTTTTTAATGATTGATTAAGCAATGATATTGTACTACTACCAGTTTTATAAGTAACATTTATTCCATAAGTTTCTGTAGTTACACTAACATTATTATTAGTAGCATTTCCTGTTATTGTTGCACTAAAGTAAGCAAATGTCATCCCAAACATTGTAAATAAAAATGCAAGGGATATGCAAATAGTAATTATTATTATATTTTTTTTAGGAATATTACTCATATCTTTACCTCTTTCTATTATAAATATTATCAATTATAATAAAAAAAATCAATATTTTTCAATTATTTTTAACCTAATTTATTATTTTATAAAATCATGATATAATAATAAGGGATGTGATATAGTGAAATTCATCGAAAATATAAAAAAAGAAGATTATATTAAATTTTTTAATCGAAATAAAAATGCTCATTTTTTACAAAGTTATTCGTGGGGTACAGCTAGTGAAAAAAACAGAGGATATAAATCATTATATGTTGGAGTAATTGATGATAAAAATAATTTAATTGCAGCTTGCTTATTATTGAAAAAAGAAACACCATTAAATATGTGTTATCTTTATTGTCCACGAGGCTTTATAATAGATTATTCTAATAATTCCTTACTTGAATTCTTTGTAACAAATTTGAAAATTTATTTAAAAAAAATTAATGCGATATATTTAAAAGTTGATCCAGGAATCAAATATCAAACTATAAATAAAGATGCAAATAAAATTGATGGAGAAAATAATTATAAACTTTTTAATAAATTAATTAATCTGGGATTTAAACATAAAGGATTTTATAAATTATATGAAGGAAATCAGCCAAGATATACAATACGTATTCCTTTAAAAAAAGATTTTGAACAAATAAAAAAAGAAATGTCGAAATCATTTTTAAAAACCATACGCAAAAGTGATGAATTTGATATTGTAATTAATGAATCAAATGATTTAAAAAAATTTTATGAATTAGCAAAAAATAATAGTAAAAAAGATGACTTTAAATTATATAGCTATGAATATTATAAAAATATATATAACTCTTTTAAAGAAGAAAATAAAATAAAAATTTTTGAAGCAAGCTTAAATCCATTTAAAGTTACTCAAAAATTTAAAAAAGAAATTAGTGAATTAGAAAATATAACTAGCGAAAAAAAGAAATTAGATAGAATTGCTAGAATACAAAAACTGAAAAATGACATCGATTTTTTACAAAAATATAAAAAAGACGAAGTTGTATGTTCTTTAATTTGTGTTTATACAAATTATGGAGCATGGTCTTTATATATAGGCAATAATGAATTAGGTACTAAAACACATGCTGTTAATAAAATTTATTTTGAATCAATAAAAGATGCTTATGACAAAGGCTTTGAATTTTACGATCTCTTTGGAACAATTGGTGACCCCCAAACTTCTTATAAAAATTTAGCTGGATTACATGACTTTAAAAGAAAATTTGGTGGAGAATATTTAGAATTTATGGGAGAATTTGATCTAATAAATAAGAAAATATGGTATAAATTACTTCCTGTTTTATTAAAAATTTACAGAAAAATAAGAGGAAATAGAACATGAAATTTTGTGAATTAAAAAAAGATGAGTATGATAAATTTGCTTTAAATCATCCTTTAATTTCATCATATCAAGTATCAAATTGGGGAAAATTAAAGGAAATTACCGGATGGAAATATCACTTAGTTGGTATTAAGGAAAAAAATAAAATTATTGCTGCAACATTACTACTAGAAAAAAATACCCCAATTAAAAAGAAAATTTTTTATGCTCCCAGAGGTTTTTTAATTAATTTTGAGGATATTGATCTTTTAAAGTTTTTTATAAATAATTTAAAATTATTTATAAAAAAAAGAAAAGGATTTATGTTAAAAATTGATCCAAATTATATATATCAAATTAGAGATAATAATGGTAATGAAAATATAGAAAAAAATGATAAAGTTATAAATAACTTAAAAAAGCTGAATTTTAAACATATGGGTTTTAATAAAATGTTTGAAACTATGCAGCCAAGATTTTTATGTCGTTTCAAAATTATTGACAATAATTATGAAAAAACTATAAATAGCTTTTCTAAAAGTACACGTAAAAATATTGACAATACAAAATACATGGGTGTCAAAGTAAGGAAAGCTAAAGAGAATGAAGTTTTTATTTTTACTCAAATGATGAATAAGACAGCTGAAAAAAAACAAATTGTTAAAAGACCAAATTATTACTACGAAGAAATGTATAAATGTTTAAAAGATTATTCTCAAATTTACATAAGTTATATTGATACTAAAGTTTATTTAAATAATGTATTAAAAGCTATAGAAGAAGAAAAAATAAATCATCGTCAAATTGTTGAAAAAATGAAAAAAGAAAAAGTTGGAAAAAATTTAAAACATCAATTAGAAATATCAAATCAGAGAAGTTTAAAATTAATTGCCGAAAAAAAATATGCTCAAATTCTTAATTCTAAAAGTGATATTATAAATATTGGTGCGCTTTACGCAATTTATATTAATAATGAAGGTATAACTTTTATGAGTGGAATAGATGATGATTATCGAAAATTTAATCCAAAATATGCTATGTATAATAAGCACATCGAAGAAACAATAAAAAGAAAAATGAATTATGTAAATTTTTATGGTATTGCCGGAATTTTTGATAAAAATAATCCAGAATATAAAATATATGAATTAAAAAAAGGATTTAATACAGAAGTAATAGAATTAATTGGTGAATTTGATCTTATTTTAAATAAATTTTACTATAATTTATATAAAACAGCTATGAAATTTTATAAACTTTCAAAAAAAATAACAAAAAAATAAGCTATTTTAAATAGCTTATTTTATATGCAATAATAAAACCAATTGCCATAAAAATTAAACCAATTCCACAACTAAACATATTAAATGCAGATATATTTAATAATATTGAAAATATTGAAGCAATTATAAATCCTAAAATCCCAGAATATGTTATATGCTCATATTTATTTAATAAAAATTCAATTAATTTAGCAACTAATACTATTCCAATTATAACACCAATTCCAAATGGAAATAATATTAATGAATTATGAAAAATTTCTTTATAATTAGTTAAATTACTTATTGTATCTATAATAGGTTTATAATAACCTAAAAGCATAAGAACAAAAGATCCAGATATTCCTGGAATTACCATAGTAGCTGCTGCTACCATACCAACTAAAAATAAAATTACTTCTTTAATTATATTTAAACTTTGCAAATTAACAGTAAATGAATCTCCTTTTATAAAGGTAAAAGACATAATAACACTAAATGTTATTAAAAAAACTATAATATTTGAAAGTTTAATTTTCTTTAATTTAGCCTTTTTTAAAATTAATGGAAGTCCTCCTAAAATTAGACCAATAAAAAATAATATAGTTTGAATTTCAAAATGCTCTAAACAGTAATTGATAACCTTACTTAAAGATAAAATAGAAGCTATCATACCAATTCCAATTGGTAATAAAAATTTAATATTTTTCTTAATATTTTTTAAAAAATTTGATAGAATACCAATTAAATCTTCATAAATTCCTAATGTAATTGCTAAAGTCCCACCACTTACACCAGGAATAATATTGGCTATTCCCATAATAAATCCTTTAATAAATAAACTAATATTTTTTTTCATTTTTTTCACTCATTTCGTTAATACTATTTTATCATATTATATTAAAAATACAAATTATTATTTTAAAATTTCTATTGGCTTTTTTACATATTTTAATTTTTGAGAAATAAATTTTGTAACATCCATATTGGATTTCACTTTAATATCATCAAATTGATTAAAGATTTTTTTTGGCATATCTTTTTCATCATAGTAATTTTTTGCAGCAGTTACCAAAATATTTTTTAATAAAAATAATAATTCAAGTTTATTTTTTAACAATAAATCTCTTTTTTTATCACAACTTTCATAAAAAAGATCAGGATCTATAATTATTATATGTTCATGATTAAGTATAGTATTTAAACTTTTTATATCAGATACTCTTATATTATTTTTAGCAAAAAAATGTGTTTTATATAGTTAGATTATTCTTTACATTTAAATAGAGCTAATTTATATTCCATATTCCGATTCCTCCTAATAATATTATACAATATAATCTATATTTTTCCTTTTTTTATATAAAAAAACTCAAACATACGAGTTCGAGTTTCATACTTTAATGGTGGCTCCAACGGGAATTGAACCAGTGACACAAGGATTTTCAGTCCTCTGCTCTACCGACTGAGCTATGGAGCC
>CANQYB010000039.1 GCA_947627975.1 uncultured Bacilli bacterium
AAATTTGTTATTTTTTTATATCATTTTATTGAAATTAATTAGTTAATTTGTTATACTTAATTACGATAAAGGTAGGTTGGGGCTTGTGAATTTAAATATAATTGACGAGTATTTATTATTTCAAAAAAATAATATAATAAATTATTTTGATTTTATAACAAAGCTTTTTTTAAAAGAAAAAAAATTAACTAAAGAGAAAAAAACAATTTATTTGAAAAAAGCTAAAGAAATTTCTAATATATATACAAGGGAATATTTTTTTTCAAATAATAAAATCATAAATAATTTAAAAAATATTGTTAAAAATTTAAATGATGATGATACCCTTATAATAATAAACCTTCTACATATTTGTATAAAATTAAATAATATTAAAATTAATACTAAACTTAAATATAAAGTTGAAGATATATTAAAAGAATTAAATATTTTAAAAAATAAAAATTATATTGATTTAATAAATAAAATAATTAATTTGATAAAAATTTCGAATTTAAAAGAAAATAATTTTTTAAAAAAATTAAATGATAACGATTATTTTTATAATACATTTTTGAAATTAAAAACAATAGATAATACATATATAATTAAATTTAATTTAAATATAAAAGAATTAAAAATATATAATGATTTAAAAATAGATAAAATTGTAAATAAAGATTTAAAAGAAAAACTAAATTTAATAAGCCTTCAATATTTAAATATAACTATTTTAAAGCAATTAATATTGTTTAATCAAACTGATAATTTTATTGTAAAAATAGATAAACAAATATTAAAAAATAACAAACTATATAATAATCTTTTAAAAATTACTAACCAAAAAAATATAAAAAATGCAATAATTTTTTTAATAGATTATGAATTAAGTGAAGAATTTAGTAAAGAAATTAATAACATTAAAAAACTTAATTATAAAATTATGTTAAATGTAAATAATAAAAATTTCGAAAAATTAGATAGTAAAGAAGTTTTATTAATTGATAATAAAATAAAAGATAATTTAAATTTGTTAAATAATAAATTTATTATAAAAGATATTTTAAAAGAAATAAAAGAGAAAGATTTATTAAATGGAAAGGATGTAATATAATGAGCAATTACAGTAAGTTTTTTTTAGATTTTATGGAACCTTTTTTTGGAGGATTAGTAAAAATTGTTAAATCTTTTTTTCAAGGATTATACAAAATGTTTAATTTATTTAATTATATAGATGTAATTAAAGATTATAAAAATAATTTAACTGGCTTTGGAATAATCATTTTAGTTTTAAATATTATTTGTATTTTGGGACTATTTTTATTATTAGCATTTCTAATTTATAAAGGTATAAAAAGATATATTAAATTTCGTAAAAATTTAAATGAAAAAGAATCACTAATTGATGAAATAGAGAAATTAAATAATTCAGTTTATAAATTAAAAGCTACTAATGAAAGATTAATGAATATGGCTTCTAATGAAAATGAAATACAATATGATGAAAATGGTAATATAAAAAACAAATTAAAAGAAGGAGAAAGTAGATTTTTTAAATTAACTAAAATAGATGAAGAATTAGCAAATTATATTCAAAAGCCTGCAAATAATACAATTTCTTTAAAAGAGTTTTGTAATAGTTTTAGAAATTTTGCGGCTTCTAAGTTACATCTTTATTATTCTGAACGTATGATACGTTTATTTATATCAGCTTTTGCTTCTAATCGAATAATAATATTAGAAGGAATTTCAGGAACAGGAAAAACATCTTTAGCACATGCTTTTGGGAAAATGGTTAAAAACGATGTAGTAATTTCATCAGTTCAACCATCATGGCGAGATAGTTCAGAATTGTTTGGCTATTTTAATGAATTTACAAAAAGGTTTAACGAATCGGAATTTTTAAGTTATATGTATGAGGCTAAATATAAAGATGATATATTTGTTGCTGTACTTGATGAAATGAACATAGCTCGTGTTGAATATTATTTTGCTGAAATGTTATCTGTACTTGAACTTCCAAGTAAAGATGAATGGATGATTGAACTTGTTTCAAGTACATGGGAAAATGATCCAAAATTACTTGATAATGGAAAAATCAAAGTACCTGATAATATGTGGTATATTGGAACAATTAATAACGATGATTCTACATTCATGGTTACAGATAAAGTTTATGATAGAGCTATGCCTATTGAAATAAATGAAAAATGTGCTACTTTTAATGCTCCTGAAACTGAACCAATAAAAATAACAAGTAAATATTTTGAAAGTTTATTCCAAAAAGCTTATCAAGATTATCCTTTAAGCAAAGAAAATGAAAATAAAATTTCTTTAGTTGATGAATATATAATTAATCATTTTAGAATTTCTTTTGGTAATCGTATATTAAAACAACTAACACAATTCATTCCAGTATATGTGGCATGTGGTGGAGAAGAATTAGATGCAATTGATTATGTAGTTGCTCACAAGATATTGAGAAAATTTGAACAATTAAATTTTTCGCTTATAAAAGATGAAATAGATAAATTTATTGATTTTTTAAATAGAACTTTTGGGGAAAATAAAATGCATGAATGTATAAATTATTTACAAAGATTAAAAAGACAATAGGTGATTTATGAATAATAATTTGAATTTTATAAAAAATATCGATTTAGAAAAATTAAAATTGTTTAAAAATAAAACAAAACATAATATTGAAATAAAAACAACTAATCAAAAAGCATATTTAGATTATTCTTGGTTAACAACTATTGAAAATTCAATTATTTATCTAGATAATATTATTAGAAATCCTAAAAAGTTTATTATACCTGAAGAAGATATTTTAAGAATAGAAAAAACAAAAAAAGTAAGTCAAGAAAGTATAAGACATCTTGCTTCACATACATCTTTTATACAAGAAGTAGACGAAGATGGATTTATAAAACCTAAAAAGTTGCTTAATTTAAATAAGGAAGAAACTTTTGATTTATATGAAAATAGATTTATATATACTTTACTTAAAAAATTAATATTTTTTTTAGAAACTAAATTAAAAGAATTAAAAATTGAAACTGATTATAAAATGGAAAAAAATATTAGATATAAGGCTACGACTAAAATAAATGATGAAATTATAAATGTGGATTTAAATTTAAATAAACAATTAATAAAACTTGAAAATCAAAAATTTTTAGAAGATATTAAAAATCGAATTGAAAAGTTAATGCAAACTATTGAAGGATTTATGAAAAGTAGTTTTATAAAAAGTATAAGTATGGCATCTTTAGTACACTCTCCTATAAAGAAAACTAATTTGATATTAAAAGATTTAAATTTTAGAAAAGCTTTAGAAATTTGGGAATGCATAGAAAAATATGATACAATAAAGTCATCAGATATAAAACAAGATGTGCAAATTGAAAAAGATAATAACTTAAAAGAAAAATTTTTAGTTACTTATTACTTAAATTATGATAGTATAGATAATGAAGAACAAGAAATATTAAGTGAAGAGAATAAATGGTTAGAAATAAAAAACTTAATTAAAGATTTAGCATTAAATTCAAACATGAGTATAAATAAATTTAAAAATAATTTAGAGTCAACTTTTAACCAAATTAAAAATGAAGATAAAAAAAATAATGAGCAAATAAAAAAAATTATTTTAAAATATGAAAATAAATGGTTGGAAAATTTAAATAATATAGTTTCGTCTTTAAGTAAGGAGTGAAGAACTTGAAAGAAAAATCAAAAAATGATGAAATCTTAGTTAATAAAAAATTTAAAAAAATAATTATTAATTTAGATGAATTTAATCAAAAAAAAGTTAATGAGCAATTTTCTTTAATAAAAGAAATATTAAGTAATGCATATACTGATACTAATATTCTTGATTCATGGGTTATGAGCATAATTGAATTATCTTGTAGTAAAAATAATGAAATTATATTTCTTCCTAAAAATTTAAGAATAAAAAAAGAAAAAAACATATTAACAATTAAATTTTCTAATCAAAAAAAACGTTATTTGATTTTTGTATTTTTATATTTAATAGTTTTTGCTTTTGCTTTAGCTGCAGCTACTTATTATGCTACTTTGTATATGAGTCGTTCAAAAATTAACAAAGATATTGATAAAGATGGAATTCCTGATATAAATATAGATATAAATAATGATTATATTGCCGATATAAATATAGATAATAATGATGATTTAAAACCAGATTTAAATATTGATTATAAAGGAAATAGAAAATCTCGATTTAATATTGATAAAGATCAAGATAAAAAGGCTGATTTTAATATAGTTAATAAATATCAAAAAGGGGAAAAATGTAAATTAAATTGTGATATAAATAATGATGGTTGGCCAGATTTAAATATAGATATTGATGGTGATTTAAAAGCTGATTTTGATATTGATACAGATGGTGATCTAAAACCAGATTTAAATTTAGATACTAATGGTGACGAAGTTTGTGATTTAATGTGTGATTTAGATAATGATAATATTTGTGATAAATATTGTATAAATTCTCCTTCTAGTCAAGTGAAAAAAAGTGGTTCATCTGAACTTAGTGGCGATCCAAAAATAGATATTGATACAGGAGGATTAAAAATCACATATGAAGATAGTAAAGATATTGGAAAAGTTTTGCCTGATGATATGAAATCTTCAGTACCTATTCCTGATAAAATTTTTAAAGTTGAAAATACTTCAGCTTATCCAATATTATATAAACTTACTTGGAATATTAGAGTAAATAATTTTGAAACAGAAAATTTAAAATATAGTTTAAAATCTACTAATGGTGGAGCAACTAAAAGTATGGTTACAGTTCCCAAAAATAATATTGATATAGCTAGAAATATATTAATTCCCGCAAAAAGTATGCAAACTTATACATTGTCATTTAGATTTGTAGGAATTAATGCTGAACAAAATATTGATCAAAATAGAACATTTGATGGCATAATTAATGCTTATTATGAAGAATAAATAAAAATATATTCTCTTTTTAGAATATATTTTTTAATCTAAAATAATATTAATATATATTAGAAAGGAATTTATGAATAGTTTTAAAAGTATTAAACTTGCAAGTTTATTGGGAATAGTAGGTAATATTTTTTTACTTATAATAAAGGGGATAATTGGTTTTATTACAAATAGTCAAGCTATGATTGCCGATTGCTTTAATAGTGCAGGTGATATACTATCTTCAGTTATGACTTTTATTGGAAATAAAATATCTTCAAAACCATCTGATGATGATCATAATTTAGGACATGGAAAAGCGGAATATATATATTCAATGTTAATAAGTATAATTATGATTTTAATGGCATTAAAGATTTTTCTTAAATCTTTTTTTTCCATTCTTAACCATAATAAATATAATTTTTCTATTTGGTTAATTATAGTATGTATAACAACTATTATTGTAAAATTTTTTCTTTATTTATATACTTCTAAATTAGCTAAAAAGCATCATAATTTGCTAATTGAGGCAAATTCTAAAGATCATAGAAATGATTGTATATTAACTTTTTTTAATTTAATATCTTGTTTATTAGTGCTAAAAAATATATATTTTTTTGATGGAGTAGTTGGAATATTAATATCTATTTGGATAGTTGTAAGTTCATTTAAAATATTTAAAAAAAGTTATGATGTTTTAATGGATAAATCTATTTCTTTAGATACTAAAGAAAAAGTTATGAAAATAATAAAAAATTATAAAGAAATAAAAAAAATTCAACATTTTAATTCTACGCCGATTGGATATAAGTATCAAATTTCTTTTACTATATATGTTGATGGAAGCTTATCAACTTTTAAAAGCCATAATATAGCAAATAAATTAGAAAAAGAAATAGATAAAAAAATAGATGAAATATTTTTGACAGTAATTCATGTTAATCCTATTAAAATAAAAAAGAATTAATTATATTTTGGTAATAAATTCTACTAATTTTTTAGCACTGAAACTTGGTAAATGGTTTTTAGAAAGGGCTATTCCTATATATCTTTCTGGTATTTCTTCTTTTATGTCTAAAATAAATAAGTTTTTATTTTCAATTTCTTTTTGTAAATATTCTTTAGTGTTAAATATGGTTATGCCACTACAGTGCAAGATGCATTTGATAAGTATTTAATAGACGCCTATAATAAAATAAGACAAACAAATAAAGGCTTATGTTATCAAGAATGCCTAGAACTTATAACAAATAGTGATGGCATTCCCGTTTTAGCCCATCCAAAGACATTAGAACTATCTAAAAAAGAATTTTTAATTTTATTAAAAGAAATGATTGGTTATGGACTAAAAGGTATTGAGGTATATCATTCAACTCATTCTAAAGAAGAAAGAGATTATTATTTAGAAATAGCAAAGGAATATAATTTATTAATAAGTGGTGGTAGTGACTACCATGGTAAAAATGTTAAACCTGATGTTGAATTAGGAACAGGAATAAATCATAACTTAAAAATAAAAGAATTATCTATATTAAATAAAATAAAAAATTA
>CANQYB010000040.1 GCA_947627975.1 uncultured Bacilli bacterium
AATCATAGAGTGTACAATTTAGACACTAAACTTTAAATTTTCCTACTTCTGCAAAGTTAAAATTAACATATATTTCTTTTTTTAATACTTCAATTTTTTCTATCAATTCTCCAAAATCAACATTTTTAAAATCCTTTTTATCTAGTCTTTCGATTTTCTTTAGAATTGATTTCTTTTCATTTAAAGTATTTAATTTGCTCTTTTCATTTTTAATTTCTTTTTCCTTATCAACAATATTATCTGATAAGCATTTTCTTTGTTCGATAAGAGTATTGTATCTATTTTTGTAATCATCTTCACTTATTTTCTCTGACAATCTTTGATTATATAAAGATGTTATTCTAAAGTTTATCTGTCCTAAAGATATATTTAATTGTTTTAAATCTTCTTCAAAAACTTTAATAATATTTTCAGTATATTTTTTATAAAGGTTGTCCTTTACCCTATTATTTTTTAAATATTCTTTGTACATATTAGATATATATTCAAACACTTTATTTTCAATTATAGAATAATCTAATCTACAATTATTTGAACACAATTTAGGGTTTTCATCATGATTTCTACAATAAATAACAACTCTTTTTCTTACTTTCTTAAAAATAAGTTTTTTGCCACAATTTTTACAATAAATTAAGTCCTTTAAAAGATAGTTTGTTTCATTATACTCTTTAATTACCCCATATTTTTTAGTATCATGTACTTTTTCAAATACTTCCTCTGATATTATAGGTTCATGAGTATTTTTGGTAATTATAAAATCATTCCTTTTAACAAAAATTCTGTCTTTAGATTTATAACTAATGTTTTGTGTCTTTCCCCTTACACAATGTCCCAAATAAACCTTATTACACAAAATTCTAGTTATTGTACTTCTTCGCCATAAATTTTTATTTTCAATATGTTCTTGACCTCGAATTTTCATATATTCAGCTGGTGTAACATATTTATTTTTATCTAAATATTTAACAATTTCATTTGCAGTATATCCTTTTAATTTTAGATCAAAAATTTTCTTTACTGTTTTACTGCTTTCTTCATCTATTATCAATTTCCCAGGAGTGTTAGGATCCTTTTTATAGCCAAAAGGTGCTGTATTACAAGCATAATATCCTTCTTCCATTTTCCTCCTTTTAGTTTTCTTTACTGCAATAGATGTATCTCTACAATGTTTTTCATTAAATACTGATTTAATTGGAACAAAATCATTACTAACACTTTCTTTAAAATTATCAATATTATCTAATAATGCAATATATCTAACCCTATGGTCTGGAAAATACTTTTCTATATAATTGCCTGTTTCAATATAGTTTCTACCTAATCTTGCCAAATTTTTAGTTATAACCATATTTATTTTCTTATCTTCAATATCTTTTAATAATCGTTGAAAATTTGGTCTATTAAAATTTGCACCACTATATCCATCATCAACATACTCATCATATAGTTTCATATTTTCATTTTTCTTAATGTAATCTTTAATTAACTTTCTTTGATTAGTTATACTCTCACTTTCAAGATTATCACCATCATCTTTACTTAACCTTAAATACATTCCAACATTATAAATTACTTGCTTGTTTGACATCTTCGATTTGTCCTCCAATACAATTTAATTCATAAAAATTAAAATATATTACCGCATTATTATCCTTATCTATTTCAATTCTATTAACTAATTGATTGATGGTTTCTTTATTGAACTCTTTGCTTTTAGATAACTTTTTTATAACTTTTTGCATATCTGATTTTATTCTGTTACTTGTTGAATCTTCTTCAAAATTTTCTAATTCTAATTCAGTTTCTTTCAAGATTTTTTCAATTCTATGGCGCTCATTAACTAAGCCATCTGAAAAAAGTTTAAAATCCTGTTCTTCCAATAAGCCATTTAACTTATCATTATATAATGTACTAATTTTTTTATTTACTTTTTCCAAATCTTTATTTAGTTTTTCTATCTTCTTTAAAATACTACCCTTATTACTTTGCGATTCAAGTATCTTTTTCAAAGCATCTTCATTTTTAAAAGCATTTGAATTTATATAAATTTCTAATGTTTCTGCAATTTTTGAAAGAGCTTGTTCTTCAAAAATATCATATTTTATATATCTTGTATAACAAGGTTTATTAGAAATCTTTTTAGCAGCAGTACCACAATAGATATATCTTCTTGTTACATCTCCTGATTTATTATGATCTACTTTTGTTCTAATAGAAAGCCTATTATTACAATGAGAACAATATAATAAACCTTTGAATAAACAATCTGTCTCTCTAATTTTAGCATTTTTGTGTACTCCAAGCATCTTCTGTACTAATTGCCATTTTTCAATTGGAATAATGGCTTTATGATGATTTTTAGTTATTGTATGCTCCTCCTCTGGTAATGAAATCATTTTTTTACTCTTATAACTAATCTTTTTATTTTTATTTTGTACGCAATTTCCAATGTATATTTGATTAGATAAAATTCTTCTAACTGTATTATGATTCCATTTGTCTGTTGTGTTTGTAATATTATTTACAACACATGTCATTTTCATTTGCAATCCAGGAGGCTCTATACCTTCTTTGGTTAATAATGTTGCTATTTGATATGTTCCTTTTCCCTCAAGAAATAAGTTGTAAATTCGTTTTACAATCTCTGCTTGCACTTCATCAATTTCGAGATTCCCTGATTTACTAACTTTTCTATATCCAAAAGGCGCATAAGAAGTATAATAAAAACCTTCTAATTTCTTTTTATTTTTAGTTTTCTTAATATTTTTAGATGTTTCTTTTGCATAATAATCATTCATAATATTTTTAAATGCTACCGTATCGCAATTTCTATCTAAAAATGTATCAACATCATCTAATATTGCAATATATCTTACTTCATTTTCTGGAAAATAAGTTTCAATATACCTTCCTGTTTCTATGTAATCTCTACCAAGTCTTGATAAACTTTTTGTAATTACCATATTTACTTTTTTGCTTTCAATGTCTTTTATCATTCTTTTGAAATCTGGTCTATTGAAATTCGTTCCCGTATATCCATCATCAACATATTCATCATAAATTTTGTATTTATTTTCTTTTGCAAATGCTTTTAAGATTTTTCTTTGATTTGTAACACTCTCGCTTTCTTCTCTATCACCATCTTCCTTACTTAATCGAATATAAATTGCAGCCTTATATTCTTGATTATTTTCTTTTACGATGTTCAAAATAGCCTCCTAACCATTATAAACACCTTGATATATTATTTATAACGTAATTTTCTTTAAATATCAAGGTTCTTATATATTTTTAGTGATTTTACTCATTAAAATTTTTTCCATAATACTTTGGAAACTATCTCCATCCTTTTTAAAGGCAATAGAGAAATTTATTTCATTACATTTTTTATCTTTTGTACAAGCTTTTTTATCATTATTCTTCATATATAAACACCTCATATTCAATAACTATGTACAAAAAAAATTTTTATTCAAAAAAACAATGTATAAATTATATTAGCATTTGTTATATTCTAAATTTTTTCAATACTGATTTTCATTTTTTCTTTATATTTTTCAACTAAATCATTTGCATATTTTACAACTTCACTTTTATTATGAGCCTCCATAGCTCCAGTTATAAATGTCTTTATTACAGAAATATCAAAATTACTTATATTTCCTGAATTTATAAAATTATTAAAAGCTACTATAGCATAACTAATAGCTTGATTTTTCGTTAATGTATTTGGTAATTTATTCATTAGACATACCTCCATTTTTATTTTTTTTACTTACAATTTTCATTTGTTCTTCATCTTCAAAAAATCTTTCCTCTTTTGTTTTGCAAATATCGGCTCCTCTTATTACTAAATACATAAATAAAGCAATAATTAAGCCTATAATATATACTACCAAAAATGTTATCATTGCAATTTTATCTAACATTTTTAAACCTCCAACTTTATATTTAAACTTCAAATCAATTGCATTTCTATTATTTTTTCCTTCATTAAAATATGATTAGCTAAATCATTCACTGGAATCCCACCACTCCGCTCTTAGCCGAGTTGCACCCTATACGATGAGTTAAGGCTATGCAAGTGTATCATTATAACTATTATGATCTTCGCCTTATAAGTGGCTAACTTATATTTTAGTATGAAGTTCTGCATCTCCATTTTAACTAGCTCCCATAATAGAACGTTTTTAATGAATTTCTATTCAATTTTCAATGTGCTATCAAAAGTAGAAATTTTTTGTTTCCTAACCTTAATAGCGATTGAAAATTGAAAATCTTACGGGCAAATATAAAAAAATTTTAAAAATTTTTTTTGAAGTTTAATTTTTTGCCAGTTTATCAGCGAAATTTTTATCTTTAATAATTTTAATTGCATATTCAATTAAAATACTTTTTAAATCATCATCAATTTCTTTTTTACTATTTTGTGAATATTTATTTATCATTGGAATAATTTTATCTATTACTAAAACAAGTGATGCTTCATCAGTTCTAGCTTTTACTAACAATTCATAAAATCTTGTAATATTCATATCTATAAATCCTCCATAAATCTTTTTAAACTCAAAAGTGCTCTTACTTTTAGCTGATATACAGCATTACTACTCATATTTAACTTTTTAGCAATTGTAGATAATGATTTTTTCTTATAATAATGATTTATAATTACATATCTTTGTTTATCAGTTAATTTACTTATTGCTATATCTAGATTCTTATAATCGTTATTTAAAACAGAAAAAGGGTAATCCGTACCATCTCCATCAGATAGCACAGACCACCCTTTTGCTTGTATTTTTTCTTCTTTGTTTTTTAAGATCTCTTGATGTTTATCATAATCTAGTTTTTTGTGATATAAGGCAATTTGCATATAATTTATGAATCTACTGAACACAATATCGCCATCAAACTTATTTTGTGAAAAAATATCATCGTATTTTCTTTTTTTATTAAAGTAACGTTTCTTACTCATTTTTCATTTCTCCAATCTTTTAAATTGGACAAATGTCTGAAAAATCAAAGAAAGCTACTAATTATTAGATTACTTCTTTAATATCATATAAAATTAAATATTCCTCACATTTTAAATCCCTCCAATACAAAAAGAGTCTATAAAATCAAGCTATATATTATCTACAAAGGTTCTTTGGTTTATTTATTAAGTAAAATTTTCTGTTGTAAATTAATATACTTTCTCTAATCTTACAGACTCTTGTCCTGGAGAAAATCATATAATGATTTTGATTTGATGTCTTAAAATCGGAAAAAATCGGAACAAATCAGAAAAAATCGGAATATGATGTCAAATAAATTTACTAATAATATTAAATTTATATCACTAGCAGTAACTTGTCATTTTTTACAATTTATGGTAATATAAAATCAAATTTCATTATTAGGAGGGTTATTATTATGATTAAAGTAATAATTGCCAATAATAATGATATTTTGTATAACAGCTTATCTAATGTAACTTTGCAATATGAATCAAAAATCGAAATAATAAAAGTACCAACTGACAAATTACATTCTTTTATTTGTCGAATGAAGCAGCAAAAAAATTTAATAGTATTAGATGCTATTTCTTCAATTTCATTTTATACTAATATATTGAAGAATGCATTGGAACAAATGGATAAAAGAAATATCATTATTTTGGTAATCGATTCTAAAAACTTAACGAATACTCTTATGAATCAAAAACGACATCACTGGTTTTTCAAAAAAAGAAATGACATTTCTTTACTAGAAGCAATCGACATCGTTTCAAGTACATTAAAAGACACTTTAGAAATTGAAAAAAATATTGATACTATCCTTTGGAAATTAGGTTTTACATCTTATTTTAAAGGAACTATCTATTTAAAAGAAGCAATTTTGTTAGCATACTATGATAATAATTTTTTGCAAGATATGAATTTACTTATAAATGAAGTTGCAAAAAAATATGATGTTGCTAATCCTAAAGTAGTAAGATCTGACATGGACAAAGCTATAAATAATACTTTAGATTTTACTGATAATAATATTATTTATAGTGTTTTTGGAGATGATTTTGATGGTAGAAAAATTAGTTTGAAGTATTTAATTGATTTATGTATTCGATATTTAGAAAAACAAAGATATTGCTGTTTAGATTATTAAAAAAAGGAACTACTTCTTAAAGTAGCTCCGTAGATTATTACTTGTGCTAATTGCATATTCTACAATTAGCACTTTTGCTATTTTTGTTTTAATATTTCATCTGCTTCTTCTTGTGTTAAGTAGTTATATTCAATCATTTTATTCATGACTTGTTTTTGTCTTTGTTTTGCTAGTTCTGGATTTTTTGTTGGTGTATATATAGAAGGTGCATTTGGTATTCC
>CANQYB010000041.1 GCA_947627975.1 uncultured Bacilli bacterium
TTTAACTTATTATACTCTAATCAGACTTATTTCCGCTTTTTTATTAAAAACGGAATTTCATATGAAAATTAACTTTTAACATCATATTATTTATTTACAATTGACTTTTTTAATTAATTATGTTAGCATACTTTTTGTCAAAAAAAATGGGGTGATTTTATGGAATTAAATAAAGAAACTATTCATCATTATAGAAGTGAACAAATACCTTTAGAAGAATTAAAAAAAAGAGTATTATTAAATACTACTTATTTAAAAGAAAAATCAACTTGGTATAATATAAATGACAAACTTCAATATTTTAAAATTAGATCAGATTTTCGTATTTTTACAGAATTATTTTTTAAAATGTTTGCTGAAAATATTATGGATTTAAATTCTTTATCTTATAAGATTGCATGTATTAGAACTAAAGATCCTACAATAAAAAGTAGCAAAGAAAAAATTCAATTTGGTTTGTTATCAGAATCTTTTCAAGATTTGCAATTTAATCATTATTTAGCCAGTGAAATAATAAATCCTAAATTTTCTGAATTTGTATTTTATTCAACAGGATATTCTTTAAAAAGCTTTTTAGATTATTTTAAACAAATTTTACCAAAAGAAGATTATAAAAAAGAACGTTTATTTTTAATTAAATTATTTATTGCTGATGGATTTACTTTTCAAGTAGACAGAAATCCTAATAATATTGCTTTTCAAATTCCTAAAATAGAAGGTATTTCATATAAAGAAAGATTAAGAATTAAAAAAATTAAAAATTTACCTAAAGCTCAAGAATGGCTAGTTAAAGAAAATGGTGTTTATAAACTTAAAGGCTTTGAACATAATTGTGTATATGATAGTGAAAGAAGTTTGGGGGTAGATCATAAAAATATTAAAAAATTTACTCCTAATCAATGCTGGTTTCCGACCTTTCCTTATAATAATGATTTATTATTCGAAAATGGTTTTCAAGCTAAAATAATTAGTGAAAAAGATTATGATGGCTACGATCCTAATTTATTATCTTTATTTTTAGAATATCCTGATATTTGTAAACCATATTTTGAAAGACTAGCTTATGATGATGAATACAAAAAAATATTAGAAGAATTTACTTGTAGCGCTAGTCCTGTTTTATTAAAGCCTAAAGAAATAGATTATGTAAATGCTGTTTTAACATCTAGAAAAAAAGAATTTCAAAAAATTTTAAAAATATAATAAGTAATAAAAAATTGATATTTTTATCAATTTTTTTAATGTTTTTAAATTTTTATTTTTATAAAAAATCTACTTTCAACAAAATATTAAATAAAACCTCCATATTTTAAAAATTAAAATTTCCTTTTTTAAATATCTTTTTTTGTCCTTGAATAGTTTTTGCTTCTATTTCTAAATCAAAAGTTCCAATCATAAAATCAACATGATTTTTTTAAGGATTTATACCAATATTTAATAATTGATTTTTATCCAATAAATTATTATTTTTAACGCATTCTGAAAATCCAAAACCTAAAGCTAAATGACAAGATGAATTTTCATCAATAGTTGTTTGTCCATAAGTTATATTAGTTTTAGAAATAGGTGAATTATAATCAACTAAACCTACTTCTCCAAGATAGGCAGAGTATTTATCACTTTCTATAATTCCTTTTAACAGTTTTTTCCCTATTTTAGCATCATAATTAATAATTTTCCCATCTTTAAATTCTAAATAAAAATCATTTATTAATCCGCCATTATAATAAAGTGGTTTAGAAGCATACACAATTCCATTGGTTTTTCTAAAATTAGGACTTGTAAAAATTTCATATGTTGGTAAATTAGCTATTGAGTTGTTACCTAAACTTCCAGCACTATGCCAAATAGCATTTTTAACTAATTCTATATATAAATCAGTTCCTAATGAATTTTTAAAGTGCAAATTTTCTATTTTTAAATCATTTAATTTATTTTCAATTACTTGTTGTTTTACTAATTCACTTAACAAATTATTCTACAATAAAAAAAATTATTAATCAACTTTTTTTATTTTTAATTTAATAAAGTATCGTTTATTAACTCCATGCTTTTTAAAATATCCATACTTATTTAATATGACTATAAAAAAAGAACTGATATTTCTATCAATTCTCTATATATTTAAAGGTTTAAACCTTAATAATCATGGCAGGGGTAGCAGGAGTTGAACCCACATTAACGGTTTTGGAGACCGTCGCTCTACCATTAAACTATACCCCTATTTACTTTTAATTTAAAAGCATTTATATTTTACCAAATATTAATATTTTTATCAAGTATAACATAATATATTTTAGGTGATTTAAGTGTTAATTAATTATTCATCAAAGGAATTAGATTTACTTGCAAGAATTATGAGAGCTGAAGCATTAGCTGAGGGAAATCTTGGAATGCTAATGGTAGGTAATGTTGTAGTTAATAGAGCTATTGCTAATTGTTTAACTTTTAAAAATTTAAGATCAATAACTGATGTTATTTATCAACCAAATCAATTTGTAGGTACAAATAGTTCTTTATTTCAATCAACTCCTACTACTCTTGAAAAAAATTTAGCTAAAAGAGTTTTAAATGGCGAATATTATTATCCAGCAACTAATGCCTTATGGTTTTATGCACCATCTAGTGGTCAAAGTTGTAAATCAACATGGTACGATCAACCATTAGCTGGTAGATATAAAAATCATTGTTTTTATAAACCCAATCCAGGTATTTGTAATGAATTATATTAAAAAAACTTATACTTTTGGTATAAGTAATGATTGCCCAATTTGTAATATCGATGTTGATAAATTATTAAGAGCTACAATATCACTTACCGTGGTATTGTATTTTTGTGCAATTTTATATAAATTATCTCCAGCAACTACACTATAAGTTATATAATCTTCCTCTGGTTTCATATCACTTTTTAATATTATTGTCTGACCTATTGATAATGAATCATTAGTTAAATTATTTATTCTTTTAAGTTCATTTACTGTTGTATTATATTTTCTAGCTATAGAATATAATGTGTCTCCTTTTTTTACAATGTATGAATTATCATCTATAACTTTTAGTTTTTGCCCTACACTAATTAAATTAGATGATAAATTATTTAAATCTTTTAATTCATTTATTGTAATCCCATATTTTCTAGCTATAGAATACAATGTATCTCCTTTTTTTACTGTATAAAAGGTTTCATCTCCAACTGGAAAATATTGATAACCGGCATATTCAGTTAAAGCTTTAACAGATGCTTCTGCCAAACTTTGCCAATCGTTTTTAAGTTGATCAACATCATCTTTTTTACTGTCTAAAAATCCATATTCAATTAAAACTGATTCAGATGGGGCTGTATCTCTAATTATAAAATAATAATCTTTATTAGGATTAGTAGATAAAGTTTTTTGATAATTTCTTCTTAAATTTTGACCTGCTTGAGCAAATTCATAAGAAAGACTATCAGCAAGATCACTATCATTTCGAAGTGCATAAATTACTTCTGCACCATCGCCACCTCCGGAAAGATTTTATGTGGTTAGGCATTCATTTTTCCTTGATTTTACTGCATTTAATTTTTCTAAAAAATACTATAGGGGAAGGTAATTATGTGTGATTAACAAAATTACCTTCAATTTTTTATATTTTTTTATAATTAATTTTTACATCATCTAGCACTTTAAATCTATATTGAATTTCAATATTTTTATCCTTATCAATATAAATAGCTTTTACTAAAGTTTTTATTAATTCTCTATTAGGTTCATTTAAATTTAATAATGATTTTATTTGTCCTTCATACTTTGTTATTTCTTTGGCATCTTCTTTTCTTTGCTCTTCTTCATTATCTAATTCATAAATCCTATTCTTTAAAGTAGATATTTGTTTTTCTGTTTGTTCTACAAGTCTTGAATAATTTTGGACTGTTATAATACCTTTAAACTTATCATCATAAAGGGAATCCATCTTTCTTTTTAATTCTTCGATTTTTTCCGTTATTTGTTGCTTTTCCTTTTCTCTTTCTTTTTTTAATGAATCTTGTTCAAGTAAAAGTTTTTTAGAAAGTTCTTTAACATTTAGACTATCCAAGTATTTTTGACAAGTTGATTTAATTACTTCCATTATTCTTTCTTCTAATTTATCATAAGGAAAGAAATGAGGATAGCATAAATGTCTTCTAGGATCTCTTGCATACTTATTACAATTAACACTCCAATATCTATTATCTTTATAGTTTTTATTTTTTCGATAAAGTACAGATAAAGAATTACCACACTCTTTGCATACAAGTAAATTTTCAAGTAGTCTTTTTTCTCTATTACAATGCGTATTTTTTATTCTTGCTGGAGCATTTTGAATTGCATCAAACACTACTTTACTAACTAAAGGTTCATGAGTATTTTCAACAATTATCCAAAACTCTTTTTCTAAAGATATTTTCTTTTGAGATTTATAAGATAATTTAGTTTGAACATTTTGTACCATATCACCAGTATACATTCTATTTTTTAAAAGTTTATTAACAGATGAAATAGTCCAAACATTCACCTTTTGTTTTGAAGATGATTTAGTATTTTTATACATACTAGGACTTAATATTTTATTATCATTTAAGTAAGATACAATATCACTTACTCCTATACCTGAATATGACATTTGAAATATTTTTTTTACTATTGGAGCGACTTCAGGATCAGGTATTAAATGACCTTTATCAAGTGGATCTCTCATATAGCCATAGCAAGGTTTACTTCCGATGAATTTTCCTTGTTCTTTTTTATTTCTTAATATAGAACGAATCTTTTTTGAAGTATCTTTACTTGTCATATCATTAAACAAAGCTTTAAAAGGTGCTATATCATTATTAGCAGTTTCTAAAAATGTATCAACTTGATCTAATATAGAAATGTACCTTATTTTCTTTTGAGGGAAATATTGCTCAACATAATATCCACATTGAATATAATCTCTACCTAATCTAGATAAGTCTTTGGTAATTACACAATTAATTCGACCACTTTCAATATCTTTTAGCATTCTTTGGAATGCTGGTCTATCAAAATTGGTGCCTGTAAATCCATCATCAACATACTCATCAATTAAAGTAAAACCACTAGTCTTAACATAATCTAAAAGTAAATTCCTTTGATTAGTGATACTTTCACTTTCTGATTCATAAGTCTTATCTTCATCACTTTCTGATAACCTAATATATAAACCTACTTTATAAAAACTTGGTGCTTGTATTATATTGTTATACACTTACTACTCCTTCCAATGTGTATAACTTTAATAAGCAATAACATTATATCACACAAAATCATTGCTTGTTAATTTCTAACATCTTTTTTAAATACTCCTCAATTAAGTCTACCAAGTTTTTATTTTCATCAAAAGTTTCGGTTATATTCATTTTGATACACCCCTCCATTCATTTTATGAATTAAGAACTGCTATAAGACTTATACCAAGATTAGTTTCTAAATTAGAGCATAAAAAAATTAGTTATATTTCAAACTAATTAAAATTCTGGATACCCACTCAATTGTCTTTTTCTT
>CANQYB010000042.1 GCA_947627975.1 uncultured Bacilli bacterium
AGTAGATTGTTAAAGAAAAGGTGGTATATATGGCAACTATTATTTCCCTTGTTAATCAAAAAGGTGGTGTTGGAAAAACTACAACCAGTATAAATCTTGCATCAGCTTTAGGAAAACTTGGAAAGAAAACATTATTAATAGATTTAGACCCTCAAGGTAATACTTCAATTGGCGTGGGCTTAAATAAAACAGATATGCCATATGATATTTACTCAGTACTTATTGAACATTGTGAAATAAGACAAGCTATAATAAAAACTAAATTTAAAAATTTAGATGTTATTCCCGCAACCATTTCTTTAGCAGGTTTAGATGTTGAATTAATAAAAAGATTTTATAGTGACGATAAATTTGAACAGCATAAACAATTATCTAAAGTTTTAAAAAATATAAAAGATTATTATGATTATATTATAATAGATTGTCCACCAACTTTAGGACTTTTAACTAATAATGCTTTAGTTGCTAGTGATAGTGTTATTATTCCTGTACAATGTGAATTTTTTGCTCTAGAAGGAATTACACAACTTTTAAATTCTGTAATTATGATTCAAGCTGAACTTAATCCTAATTTAAAAATTTGTGGAGTGTTATTAACAATGTTAGATGCTAGAACAAATTTGGGAATTGAAGTAGTTGAAGAAGTAAGAAAATATTTTAAAGATAAAGTATTTAATACAATTATTCCAAGACTTATAAGGCTAGTTGAAGCCCCAAGTCATGGTAAACCAATTTGTGAATATGACCCTAAAAGTAAAGCAACAGAAGCTTATTATAATTTAGCAAAGGAAGTGATTAGTAGAAGTGGAGACTAAAAGAAAAGCATTAGGTAAAGGATTAGAACAATTATTTACTAATGAAAGATTAAATCTTAGTGATTTGGAAAATGATATTATAAAATCAGCAACTCCAGCAGATATTATAAAAATTAAAATAGATGATATAAGACCAAATCCTTATCAACCTAGAAAAGTATTTGATGAAGAAGCTTTAAAAGAACTTGCAGAATCAATAAAAGAATATGGAATAATTGAGCCAATTATTGTTAAAAAAAGTATTAAAGGATATGAAATAGTTGCTGGGGAAAGACGTACTCGTGCAGCAACTTTGGCTGGACTTTCTAAAATTCCGGCTATAATTAGAGATTTTAATGATGAAGAAATGATGGAAATTGCTTTAATTGAAAATATCCAAAGAGAGAACTTAAACCCTATTGAAGAAGCAAAAGCTTATGATGTTATTATTAAAACTAATGGATTAACTCAAGAATCTGTAGCTAAAAAATTTGGTAAAAGTAGAAGTTATATAACTAATATGTTAGGTCTTATAAATTTACCAGATCAAATTCAAAATTATATTGCAAATAAAAAAATTAGTACATCTCATGCTAGAGTACTTAGTAAAATATCATCTGTTTCTATTCAAATTGATTTAGCTAAAAAAATAGTTGATGAAAATTTAAGTGTAAGAGATTTAGAAAAAATAGCCAGTGGTAATGAAATTGAGAAAAAAAATAAAATTAAAAGACAAGTTTTACCTAGTTTACAATATAGAATATATGAAAATGCTTTAGAAAATGCTACAGGATCAAAAGTTAAAATAACTAATAAAAAAATTGAAATTTCTTATGATTCTATAAAAGATTTGGAAAGAATTTTAAATATCTTAAAAATTGATGTAGATAAGGAATGATTTAATGATTAATTTTTTATTAAAGAAACAAGTTTATGGTTTAATAATTTTAATATTATTAGGCATTATTTTTTCAATATTAAGCAAATTCATAATTGGAAAATTACTTTTTAAGCAAAAAGATGTTCATAAAAAAAGAAAAGCAAAGACTTATGTTACTTTATTTCAAAAAATAGCTAAAGCTATAATTTGGTTAGTTGTTCTAATATTAATTTTGCAATTATATGGGTTTGATGTTAAAACCTTTGTTGCTGGATTAGGAATTGTATCTGTTATTATTGGATTAGCTTTACAAGACGTATTAAAAGATATCTTAGGAGGTATTACAATTTTAGCAGATGATTTTTACTCTATTGGTGATATAATAACTTTAAATGATTTTACTGGCGAGGTTATTGATTTTTCTTTAAGAACAACAAAAATTGTTAATTTTAATAATGAAGTAAAAAGTTTTACAAACAGAAATATTTCCGCTGTTATTAATCATACAAAAAAAGATTATATATTTTTTCTAGATTTTAATGCTTCTTATGAAAATAATATAAATACAGTGGAAAATACTTTTAAAAAAATAATTAAAAAAATGCAAGAAAAATATTCAAATATTAATATTGAATTTTTAGGAATTGAAAAATTGGATGATTCCTCAATTAAATATCGATTACAAGTTTCATCAAAATATAGTGAGCAATATAAAATTAAAAGAGAAATAAATAAAATAGTTAAAGAAGAATTTGATAAAGAGTCAATAAAGATTCCTTACTTTCAAGTTGAGGTGCACGATGATAAAATCATTTAATTTAAACGATAGAGTTATAATGAAAAAACCACATGCTTGTAAAACTAATGAGTGGATTATAACAAGAGTTGGTGCTGATATTAAAATTAAATGTATAAATTGTAATAGGGAAGTAATGATGGATCGTTTAGAATTTATTAAAAAATTAAAAAAGGTGATTAGTTCAAATGAAGAAAATTAAAGAAAAATTAAAATTACATCCCATAATGTCATATTTAGTACTTATTGCATTTGTAATAATAATAAGTGGTATATTGTCATTATTAGGATTAGAGTCAAATTATAAAACTTTTGATAAAAATGGTGATACTGAAAATGTATTAGTTACTGTAACATCACTTTTTAATTTAAGTGGTTTAAAATATATATTTAGTGAAACTGTTGCTAATTTTGTTTCATTTACTCCACTTAGTAATTTAATTATCATTTTAATTGGTATTGGTATAATGCAGAAAAGTGGTTTTTTAAGATGTGCTTTTACATTAATTACAAAATATTGTAGAAAAAATGTTGTTACTTTTATGATAGTTTTAATATGTATTTTATTTTCTATCATGGGTGATATAGGATATGTTATAATGATTCCTTTGAGTGCTTTACTATTTTATTATGGAAGAAGAAATCCTAAAATAGGTATAATTACGGCTTTTGCTGGATTAACATGTGGTTCTTCTATATCTTTATTTTTAACTTCTATTGATTCTTCACTTTTAAATTTAACTACTAATTCGGCTCGTTTATTAGATTCAAATTATGTTATTAACACATTTTCCTTTTTATTTATAATGATTACAGTAATAGTTTTATTAACTTTTTTAATTACTTTTATTACTGAAAATTATATATCTAATAAATTAGGCCCTTATACTTTTAAAGAAAGTGATTTTAAAAATGTTACAAGAAGAGATTTAAAAGGTTTAATATTTGGTCTTGGAGCTGGAGTTATATATTTATTATTTTTTATATATAATATAATACCTGGACTACCTTTATCTGGGGCATTACTTGATAATACTCAAAATTTATATATTGATAAGTTATTTAGTTATAATTCATTTTTTTCAAATGGTTTTGTATTTATAATTACAATGTTATTTGTAATACTTGGTTTATTTTATGGAATAGGTGCAAGAACTATAAAAAATAACAAGGATGTTTGTGAATATTTTGGTCATTCTTTAGATGGAATAGGGCGTACATTAGTATTAATATTATTTGCATCAATTTTAATTTCTGTAATTAAAAAATCAGAAATTGGAACAGTTATTTCCTCTTTACTTGCTAATATAATATCTAAAAGTTCATTTTCATCTATTCCTCTAATAATTTTACTTTTTGTATTTTCGTTTATTTCATCTATTTTTTCAACATCATCAATACTTAAATGGACTATTTTTGCTCCGTTGGTAGTACCGACATTTATGAATGCAGGTATTAGCCCAGAATTTACTCAAATAATATTTCGATTAGGTGAAGGAATGGCAACTGGGTTGACACCATTACTTGCATATTTTATTATATATCTTGCATGGCTTGAAAAATATAATCAAGAAGATGAACATATAGGTATTTTAAAATCAATTAAATATATTTTACCATATTCAATATTTTCAGGTTTGTTATTTTTAATTATAATTATAATTTGGTATGTAATATCTATACCATTAGGTATATCATCACCAGTAGTTTTATAAATAGGAGGGATTTGTATGGCTTTAAAAGCAGGAATTGTTGGCTTACCTAATGTTGGTAAATCAACATTATTTAATGCCATTACTAAGCAAAAAATTTTAGCGGCAAATTATCCATTTGCGACAATTGAAAAAAATGTGGGAATTGTAACAGTACCAGATGAAAGATTAATAAAATTAAATGAAATGTATGAACCTAAATCATTAGTACCAACTGCTTATGAATTTACAGATATTGCTGGACTAGTTAAAGGTGCTTCAAAAGGAGAAGGTCTTGGGAACAAGTTTTTATCTCATATAAGAGAAGTTGATGCTATTGTTGAAGTAGTAAGATGTTTTGAAGATGAAAATATTATTCATGTTAATGGATGCATTAATCCGATTGATGATATTGAAGTAATAAATCTAGAATTAATATTTGCTGATTTAGAAATAATCGATTCTAGAATTGAAAAAATAGAAAAAAAAGCTAAAACTACGAAAGACAAGGATTCTTTATTAGAGCTTAGTGTTCTTGAAAAATGTAAAAAATCTTTAGAAAGTAATATTCCCCTTAGAAGACTTAACTTTGAAAAAGAAGAATTAGATGCTATTAAGAGTTTTAATTTTATAACTTTAAAACCAATTATATATGTAGCAAATGTCAATGAAGAAGATGCATCAATTGGATATAATAATTATACAAATTTAGTAAAAGAATATGCTTCAAAAGAAAATTCAAATATGATAGTTATGAGTGCTAAAATTGAAAGTGATTTAAGTGAACTTGATGATAAAGATAAAGATGAGCTTTTAAAAGAAATAGGAATAGAATCTAGTGGACTTTCAAAATTAATTGTGGCAACTTATAATATTTTAGGTTTAAAAACATTTTTTACTTGTGGAAAAGATGAAGTTAGAGCATGGACTTTTAAAAGTGGTATGAAAGCACCTGAGTGTGCTGGTTTAATTCACACAGATTTTGAAAGAGGCTTTATAAAAGCAGAAGTTATGAGTTATGATGATCTTTCTTATTTTAATGACGAAAAATTAGTTAAAGACGCTGGCAAATTAAGACTTGAAGGAAAAGATTATATTATGCAAGATGGAGATATATGTTATTTTAGATTTAATGTATAAATTTTATTTTTAAAATTAAATTGTATATTTGTAAATGATGTGAAACAAAAATTATATAAAAATTAATTCAAGATAATTGAGTTAATTTTTTATGCT
>CANQYB010000043.1 GCA_947627975.1 uncultured Bacilli bacterium
CATGGTTTGTTTGACAGTAATTATTATTGTTTTGATTCATCTGATGGTAAAATTCTTATTCAACTAGATGCAAGTGATGAAAGTAAATTGTTTTTTGATTTAATAACTTATAATAAAAAACTTCCGAGTGAAATTTTAACTCCCAAAACAAAAATTTTTTTGTCAAAGAGGGAAAATTTGGTTAAAAATAATTATGAATTAGAAGTATTTTAATATGTAATAATATATCAAGTTTGAGGTGATTGCATGTATTTAAAAAATCTAAAAATTAGAAATTTTCGAAATTTTTATAAAGCAGATATAAATTTTAAATCCGAAGATAATATTATTATTGGTGATAATGGTAGTGGTAAAACAAATTTATTTAATGCTATACGTTTAGTTTTGGATTCTAATTTTAAGTTGGAAAAATTTTTGTGTGATAAAGATTTCAATAAAAAAAATGGTGATAAGTTATTTGGACAATGGATAATTATATCTGCTTTATTTACTGATTTTAAAAGTAACAATGATAATATTTCAAAATACGATTTTTTAGTTGATGAAAATGATGAATCTTACATAAACTTTTTCTTTAAACCTAAAGATAAAATATTAGAACTATTGGTAGAGGAGTTTAAAAAAACAAAAGATCTAGAAGGGGAAGAGCTTGAAAATAAAGCAATAGAAATTAAAAAAATTATAAATTCTTTATCCATTGAAAATGATTATGAAATCATAAGAACTTTCAATAGACCATTTGATTTTTTTGATGACACATTATATGAGAAAGTTATAGGTAACTTTGAAGATGGTATATTTGATAATTATTATTTTAAAGATAAGTATTATATTGGAAATGCTGAAAATGTTAATAATGCATTAAAACAAATAAATGTAACTTATATACCACCAATTAGAGATGTTAGAGAAAATTTAGCTTCATCTAATGGTATGTTTTCAAACTTAATAAGTACTAGCTATGAGCAAATAGATAATGAAGATAAGAATGAAATTTCAAAAAAAGTTAGAGAACTTAATCAAAAGATATCTTCGATTAAAGAGTTTTCTAATCTTAAAGATAGCATGCATGATAAAATGGATATAGTTGGAAAAAATTATTTTGATAGTAAATTTCAAATAGAATCAATAATATCTGATGATAAAAAAGAATTACTAAAAAATTTAGAATTAAAAATATATGATTATGATGATGTAGTTGATATTTGGAGAAAAAGTTTAGGTGAGGCCAATATTATATTTTTTGCTCTTAAATTGTTAGAAAGTGAAAGAAAAAAAGACTCATTTAGAAGTACTATTTTGGATTTATTGCTAATTGAAGAGCCAGAAGCACATATTCATGGGCACTTACAAAAGGCATTATTTAGAAATTTGAAGGAAAATAATACTAGGCAATTATTAATAAGCACTCATTCTGTAAATATATCCGAAGTTAGTAAAATATCAAAAATGTTAATTCTAAATTGTGATTATATGGAAACAAAGGTATGTAATCCAGATAATGGCTTAACAGAAAAAGAGATAAGAAATATTGAAAGATATTTAGATGCTAATAGATCAATGTTATTATTTTCTAAAAATGTTATTTTAGTTGAAGGAGATGCTGAAAATATTGTCATACCATGGTTGATTTTTAAAAATTTTAATATTACATTAGATGAGATGGGTATTAGCTTAGTTAATATTAGTTCAACATTTTTTGATTCAATATTACCACTATTTGACAAAAAAAGAATTACAAAGAAGTGCTCTGTTATAACTGACTTAGATATTGACTATACAGTAAAAAAAGATAAGCAGGAAGCAGAACAAATGGGTAAATCTCGTAAAGAAAATATTGATAACAAAGCCAAAAATAATATATATGTTAAAGGTTTTTACGCTGAAAACACATTTGAAATTCAATTATTCGAAATTGATAATAATTTAGAAATATTAAAAAAAATGATTAACTCTTCTGAAAACATATTATATACTTACCAAAAAGTTAAAAAAGAAAAAATTAAATCATTAGAAGATCCTATTACACAAAAAGAAACAATTATGGATATTGTTGAATATAAGAAAAAAGGGTGGTTTGCACTTGAATTTATTGATTATTGTGAAAAAAACCAAATAGTTCCAATAATTCCAAACTATATTTTAGAAGCACTTTATAATTTAGTTATTCAAAAAGATAATTTATTGCTTATAAAGTGGATAATAAATTGTTTATTAATTCAGGATGATTTACTTGAGGAAAAAATAGATGATATTGAAAAATGTAATACTATAACGGAAGTACAAACTATTTTAAGAAAAATAAAAAGCCAAGATTACCGTCTAAAACTATTAATAAATGGGGTATTAAATGTCATATAATTTAAATTCTGAACAATTAGAAGTTATTAATGATTGGAATAATAATATTTTATTAACAGCTATACCTGGTAGCGGTAAAACCAGAACTATAGTTTACAAAATTATAGAAAAGATAAAAATGAATGATAGTAATAAAATGATTGTAGCTATAACGTATACCAATAGAGCTGCTGAGGAAATGTTGGAGCGTATTTATAAAGAAATTGGAGAAACGGATCAAATCTTTATAGGGACAATTCATAGTTTTTGTTATGAATTTATCTTTAAAAAGTATCATGATAAATTTGAATTTTTTAGAACAGGCTTTAAAATTATTTCTCCTGAACATGAAAAAAAATTAATTATAAACATATCTACAAAATATAATCTCTCTAGCGAAGAAAAAAAGGCAATTATATATAATAAAATTAAAACAACAATAAAAAGGGATGGCACTTATTTAGAAAGCAATTACAAATTTATTAAAATATTAGATGAATATTATTTGTATTTAAAAGAAAAATCCTTATTAAATTTTGATTTATTATTATATTTATCATTTGAAATATTAAAAAAATATGATTATATTGCCAAAAATCTAAAATGCGCCATTGATTGTTTTTATATTGATGAATATCAAGATACTACACAATTACAATATGATATTTTAAGTTATATATACAAATCAAATACTAATAAACAACAATTAGTATTTGTTGGCGATTCAAATCAGGCTATTTATTCTTCATTGGGAAGTATTACAAAAAATATAGAAGATTTAAGTAAAGAATTTAAAACAAAATTTATTCATAAAGAATTAAATGGATGCTATAGAAGTTATCAACCAATTATTGACTATTATAAAACTTTTGCTATTGAAAATATTACTATGATATCAAAAAAAAATGATAAATGTTCGATACACATTGAGCATTATTTCCTTAATGAAGATCTTACATATGAAAAAGTAGTTGAATTAATAAATTATTTTTTATCCATAGGGATAAAAGAAAGTGAAATTTGTATAATGGCTCCTTGGTGGTATTTGCTTCTTCCAATTTCAAGAAAACTAAAAAAGTTGATGCCAACAATTAAATTTGATGCTCCTGAAATTTCACCAATAAAAAGAAATGAGGATTTACCAATTTATCAGTTATCTAAATTAATATGTATGCGAATTAATCATGAAAATATTAATTATAAGAGAAAATTAGTAATTAATTTTAGAAGAAAATTTAAAGAGTTTTATAATTTTACTTTGGATTTAAATATAGACGAATTTTTAACTGTAATTGAAAAAAGAAGAGAAAAAATAAATTATTGCACAGGCACAGAATATATAAAAAATGAATTAAATTATTTTATATATGAGTTTTTTGATATTTCTAAAGATATTATAGAATCGGATTTAAACGATTTTTTAGAAGAAGTAAATAATAGAGTCAATGATAGTAAATATAAAATTGAGAATATTCCAGAAACTTTTATGGGAATGTTTAGTAGAAAAGATGGCATTGTTATAAGTACTTGCCATGGGGTAAAAGGTGAAGAATATGATGCGATAATTTGCCTATTTGTAAATGAAGGTAAAATACCACATTTTAGTGAAAAAGATAATAGAGAAATTTCAAAGAAATTGTTATTTGTAATGTTTTCAAGAGCTAGAAAAGAAATTCATGTTTTCCCTATATTAAAAGATCCGCGGGACAAACCAACACTTGAATTACAACCTTTTTTTAACTCTTTAAAATAAAAGTTATTACATTAAAAAGTTAAAAAGTTAATTGCAAATTTAGTAAATAATTAATAGAATTTTAATTAAACTTATGTTATAATTATGTTAGGTATTAGGAAAAATACCTAATTGAAACAATAGATGTATTAAAGTTCAAATTTAAAGAACTTCACATATTTATTCAATTAAAAAGTATTGGAATTTATCCCATATTTTTGTTGTGATTAAATATGTCTAGTTCTTTTTTCGTGTTCTAAAAGACTAGCCAAGAAAGGAGGAAAAATGGAACACTTAAATAGATAATCTTATATCAAAAAGGGAGAATAGATATAGAAAATTTTATTAGTTTAATTATACCAATTAGTTTATTAGAAGATGATAGATTAACATTTTTTGAAAGATTGTTATTAATTGAAATAATGTCATTAAGCAAGAAAGAAGGCTATTGTTGGGCTACTAATGAATATTTTAAAAATTTATTTTGTGTTAGTAAGCAAACAATATCCAAAAGTATAAGTAGTTTATCGAAGTATGGTTATATTGTTTTAAAATACGATAAGAAAGAAAAGAATAATTCTAAAAG
>CANQYB010000044.1 GCA_947627975.1 uncultured Bacilli bacterium
AAAAAATCAACCCGAACGGATTGATTATATATTTAAGTTCAAACTATAAAAGTTCGAACAGAAACGTCACTGGAGCGATTACTAAAAGGGTTATGCACACTTTTATAACAAATTCATTTGTATTCAATGTATTGATTATAACGCTAAATCGTTATTGACGCAATTTAATCATTAAGAAACTTTTAATGGAATTGTAATACGTAATATTATAATTATCCAAATCTTAATTTTAGTTAATTTATGTAGTAAAATTTTTAATTTAAAAAAGCTAAAATTAATTTAGAAAAATTTCACCAATCTTATAATATTTTTCTACTATTGAATTTTTTAAATCAATAAAATTACTGTAATCAATTATACCATTACTTAAAATAGCAGCATTAATAAGCTGATTATCATGTAGTTCCATTAAATCATTAAACAATTTTGTAATTTCTCTATTACTTTCATCGCTTACACATTTTAATATGGGAGTTATAATATTTTTTTCACTAATTATTTTTTTATCAAAATCCGTAATTAATTTTTGAGATATTTCTTTTCTTTTGTTTAAATTATCTACATCGCTATTTTTTAATTTTTCTAATCTTGCTTTGGCATCGACTACAAATTCATTTAAACTATCAACTCTTTTTGGTATATCTATAAGTTTATACCAAGAAAGCTTATACTCATTTACTTTGTCTTTCTTTAATTTTTTCTTTTCATATATAAAAAATGCTATTACTGCTAAAACATTTATAGTTGCAATTGTAATATTTGCTACTTCTATCCAACTAGTGTTACTGTTTACAACACATTTAACTACTTCATTCATATCAACTACCTCAAAGCATCAATATTGTTTAAAGCATCATTAATTCCATCGTTAATAGTTATAAAAGCATTTTCATTACAATCAAATTCATATTTACTTAAAAAATTCTCTTTAGTTTTGAAGTGCCTAACACTTATACCAAATGCTCCTAAAAAAAATGACGGGTTAATAGACACAATATTTTGAGGAATAACAATTGTGTATTGCTCTGAATCTTTATCTAATGTTTCAATATTCAATTTTTTTCTTTGAGATTCTCCTAAATCTCGTCCTGATAAAACAATCAAATTGTTGATTTGATTTATACCTTTCGTAATTTCAATTCTCTTTTTCATTTACTTTTCCTCCTTAATTTTCTTTAAATACTCTTTATCAACATAAAATTCGCACGAAATAATTACTCCAGGGAATTTATTTTTTAACAGTTTAACATATTTGTCATCTGGTCTTTTACTTAAGTCATTAGTTTTGTTAAAGGCTATGACTTTTGTATTTTTCTTTTCTTTACTATACTTTAAAGTATATGTCCCATCAAATAAAATATGTGTATGCCCTGATAGAATAATCATTTTAGGAATATCATTATTAATTGTTTTTCCTAATTCAGTGAAACTTTCAATAAATTTAATTGTGCCAGTACCTCGATCATTATCATCAGTTTTTTTTCGACTTATCATCCATTGAAGTGCAAAAACAGTCCAAGAACTTTCTTCATTCCAGCCAAAATTAAATAGTCTTTCATGCAGTTTAGTTTGATTTTCTAATTTTATTTTTATACTATCACTTAATGTGTTATACTTCAAACTTTCATAAATAGTATTACCTAAACTAATAAAAGTTAATCTACCTTTTGGGATTTGCCCATTGTTTGGATTTTTGCTAAAATGACCACTAACATACCAAGTCCCATTTTTACCGCAATGTTGATTCGCATTATCTATTATCTCTCCAACCAATTTATTAAAATGTATTATGCCTTTGTTATTCAAGATAAAACCACTAGTGCTCAAGCAATTATTATAATACTCAATTACTTTGTTTGTCATTAAGTTAGTTTCTTTTTCGTAAATAAATGGATCTAATCTTTTTACATCAGGGCTTTCAATCTTACTTATCCCTAAATGTTTGACTAAACCACTATTTAAAAACATTTCTCTTGCAGCTTCTGATTTTGGAATAGTTCCTGAAAGAAAAGTTTTATAGCCAAAATTTTTTCTTAAATCAATGCCATTTAAAACTATTATATCAGTAACTAAAGAGGCGTCAAGCCCTAATACTTCACAATTAGAATAGTCTAAAAATATCTCATTAATTGTATCATCAAATATAGTTGAATTGATTTGTTTCAAAATATTAATTGTTTCATCTGCATTGTCTATAAAACAAAAAATCTTTGGAATAGAAATAATCACTTTATTTTTAATTTTTAATATTTTAGAATAAAAGTTATTGTTATTCAATATATTTAAAACTCGACTTTTTATTTGCTTTTTTCGTTTATTACTTTTTAAGCCATGTAATGGATTATACTTTTTATTTTTTCTCTTTTTTGTATTTCTTGCGATTTTTTCTCTTCTATTTCTTTCAAAATCCAGTACACTTCTACCCAAAGTTTGTCCACCTCCATTTAGGATAGTATATCATTTTTTTACAACTTTTTATAGCATAATAGTTAATTTACTAGGAAATTTACTAGGAAAATACTAGGAAATATAGTATAATGAATTTAGCAAATAATTGGAGGTGTGAAATGATAGAAACTATTGAAAACTCAAGAACTGAATTTAAAGTCAAATTGGTTGATGATTTAGAAGAATCAGTTATAGCTTTTTTAAATAAAGATGGTGGTAACATCTATATTGGTATAGATGATAATGGTAATATTGTCGGCTTAAAAAATAATATTGATTTTCTACAAAGAAAAGTTAAAGATTTAATAATTTCAAATATTGAACCATCAGTTTTAGGCTTGTTTGATATAGAAACTTTAGAAAAAAATAACAAAAAATATTTGAAAATAACAATTGCTAAAGGATATGAAACCCCCTATCATATAAAAGGCATGGGTATGACTCCTGATAGTTGTTTTATAAGAGTTGGAAGTTCTAATGAAAAAATGGATGAACATTTAATAAATAAAATGTTTAGAGAAAGAACTAAAAATTCACTAAAAAATATTATATCTCCAAGACAAGATTTAACTTTTAGAGATTTAAAAATATATTATGTTGAAAAAGGTTTTGAGATTGGAGATAATTTTGAAAAACAATTAGGATTTTATACAAAAGATGGAAAATATAATTATGTGGCTTATCTTTTAGCTGATGAAAATAGCGCTTCAATTAAAGTGGCAAAGTATGTAGGCGATGATGTTGATGAGTTAATGGAAAATTATGAATTTGGTTATTGTTCACTAGTTAAAGCAACCTACAGAGTTTTAGAAAAATTTAGAACTGAAAATAAAATATATGCTAAAATAACTTATCCAGAAAGAAAAGAACAACCAATGTATGATTATAATGCAGTAAGGGAAGTTATAATCAATGCTATTGTTCATAATGATTGGTCAACAGAATATCCCCCTAAATTTGAATTTTTTAGTGATAGGTTAGAAATATCTTCCTTTGGTGGAATACAAAGTGAATTTACAGAAGAAGAATTTTTAGAAGGCTATTCAGCACCAAAAAATCCAGAGTTAATGAGAGTATTTCACGATTTAGAGCTTGTTGAACATTTAGGTACTGGAATAAGAAGAATCTTGAAAAAATATGATAAAAGTATTTATAACTTTTTTCCTCATTTTATAAGAGTAAGTATTAAATATAATCAAAATGAATTTAAGTATAACAACTCTTCAAAAGAAGTTAGAAAAATTTCCTATTCAAATATGGAATTAACAAATGTACAAATAGGAATTATTAAGTTAGTAGAAGATAGTCCTAATATTACTCAAGATGAAATGGCAAAACTATTAGGAGTAACAGCTAGAACAATAAGAAATCATATAAAGCATTTAGTAGAAAATGAGTATATAAAAAGAATTGGTGCAGATAAAAATGGAAAATGGATTGTAATAAATAAAGGAAGTGAAAACAATGACTGATTTGGAACAAAGGAAAAATGCAAAAGCATTTGCAGAATTTTGGAAGGATAAAGGATATGAAAAGGGAGAATCTCAAAAATATTGGATAGATTTATTAGGTAATGTTTTAGGAGTAGAAAATCCAATTAATTTTATTGAGTTTGAAGATAC
>CANQYB010000045.1 GCA_947627975.1 uncultured Bacilli bacterium
TATAATATCTTCTAATTGTTCTTTAGATAATGCTTTTAAAAATTCCTTTAATTTATTTTTTTCCATTTTATTTCACTTCCTTTATTTTATTTTCTTGTATTTTTTTATACAATTTTTTATCCCAATATTATCGCTAAAACCTGTACTAGGAATATAACATTTTCCTGTATAACTCCAAAAACTCATAATAACTTTATTATTTTTTAATAAGTTAAAATGTCCATTTTTTTCATTGCATAATTTATATGGTATATTATTAATTTCAAATTGCTTTTTAGCATATTCTAATCTATCTAAAAAACAATTTTCTCTTTTTTCAATAGCTTGTTGTTGTTAATATTGGTGAAACATCATGCCAATAATCAGCTAAAGTGTCATTTTCCATTTTTTTACCTCTTTCTAATATTTCTAATATTTTAAAACCATCAATCGTACAATCTACACCACTATATTCTCCATCATCATAATATTGCTTTTGACTATTTATAAATTCTATTGCCTCATCAATAGCCTTGTCTTTTTCTTCTAAATCAAAAATTGCGTTTGTAATAGTTAAACCATCGATTAAATCTGCATAATCTATAAAACCCAATTTATCATAAATTAAAGTTCTATAAGAGATGCTTCCATTTGTAATAGCATCTGCTAATACTTTAAAGACCTTTTTAGTTTGGTCTAGTCTTATTTCTTGTTCATTCATCTAACCACCCAATTTCTTTGCATTTGTTATATATTGCTTGTAATTCTTGTATCGTTAATTTTAAACTTGCATTTGCTATCTTACTTGTTTTTCCTAATTTTTCAGCAAATATCTCATTGTTTTCAATTTTAGCATTTACTTCTTGAATATCTATATCAATTGTTTTACCTAATAAATCAGTAAAATCGATATATACAAATCTTAATTTTTTATCAGTTTTAACAATTTCTTTAAGTTCTTCTTCATTTTCAACTATTTCATCTAATTTCCTATATGTTTTTTTAAATATTCCAAATGGCTCTATTTCTTCATATCCTAAACCTTCCAATGTAATATCTTTATTCATTGTTTATCATCCCTTTAAAATAAGCTTTGCTGTATATCTATATTTGATAACATTTTTTCTTTTGCTTCTTTATAAAAGTTTTTCTTTATTTCAAATCCATAACAATTACGATTTAATTCTGCACATGCTCTTAATGTTGAACCACTTCCGGCTACTGGATCTATTACAACATCACCTTCATCTGTAAATATTTCAATTAATTTTTTTAGTAAATTAACCGGTTTTTGAGTAGGATGTATTTTTGGGTATTCTTTGGAATTATCTCGCTTCCATTCAAACCAATTAAAAATCATCTTATTGTTTCCATAAATATCTTTATTATTAAATTTAGGAAGTCTTTCTCTATAAAGAACTACTGCATATTCAGTCGCACCAACTATTTTCATATTAGCTTTTAAAACTTGGCTTGAATAATTTTTGATAAATACCAATGGATAACTTTTCATAAGTCCATGTTTTTTGCCTTGTTCTATTACTAATGGTATTTGCTCAAATGCACAAAAAATAATCATTGCTGGTGAATTTCCACTTTTACCTCTTGTTATTTTTTCTTTAGGCTCTTTTTTTAAATATCTAGTACAAAAATCAAAAAAATTATTTATTTTAAAATCATTATCTGTGTCAAAAAAAGATTTTCCGGCAAGTTTACTTTCACCATTTTTATTATCGCCATCAACATACCATTGAGGATTACTTGCATAGGCATTACTTCCTAAATTATATGGAATATCAGCAATAATTAATTGTGCGTGTGGTATTCCATATCTTTTTGCATTTTCAAAATGATCATTATATAATTCAATTTTTGGTTTTTTCAATATTCTTGCCTTCTTTCAATTCTTGTAATTTATCTAAAACTTTAATTTTACAACTATAGCAATTGCAATAAATTTGTGGTGTAGGATGTTCTACTTCATTTTTGAAATCTTCTTCAAGCCACTTTTCAAATTCAGTTAAAATTTTTTTAATGTTCTTGTTTTCAGTAAATAAATTGCATATAAGTTCATTACCATTTATATTTTCATGTGAATTTGGTGCTACTTCTGTATGTAATTGATAATTTAAAATGGTATCTTTTAATTCTTCATTTTCTTGTTGTAAATTTAAAACATATTGTTCTATATCACATAATGTATTCCATTTTGAGCTATGTTGTACTAAATATTGCTTTAATTCATAAAATAAATCTTGCATTTCTTTACTCATCTTTACCACCTCTTACAAAATCTAGGACTTCTTGATAAATTTCTGCTGCGTGTTCTTCATATATTTGGTAATCAAATTCTCTTTCTTTGTGATATTTTTTGGCTTGTTTCTTGCTTTCTTTTATCTTATCTTCCAAAAAAGAAACAAGTTGTTGTTTTCCATAAAATAGTTTTTTAATGTTTGGTACTTCAACTACTTTAATGTTTTGCTTTTCATTATCAATAATCATTAAATTGCCATAAATATTGATGTCATATTCTATATTATTTTCCATTTTATTTTTCCTCCAACTTTTCTAAATACCATTGAGTTTGATTTAATGTAAATCTTAAATAATTAGCTAAATTTTGCTTTTCTTCTAAATTTAATTCATCGTTCATTAATTTCTTTATTAATTCTTCTACATCATCATTTAAGTTCATTTTTATCCAACCTTTCTTTTAAGTATTTTTGATTTTTTTTAATTAAATTAATTTGTTTAACAATATCTAATTGAAATTGATTAAATGTTTCTTTATAATCACTTATTTTAAAAATAGGTATATCTTCCCACTCATCATTTTCTTCTGGTAGAATTTCAACCTTTAAATTAGGTATGTCAATTTCATTTTCAATAGAGATAAAACTAAATAAAAACAAACTTCCACTAATATAATTTTTTCCATTCCACTCAAATATTTCATTACTATATTTTATCTTTTTAGGAGCACTATTGTTATATATCCTTTGTAATAGCCCTAAAATTGTTATTTCTTTATTTTTCATTTTCAACACATAATAGTTATCTACTCTAACTAATTCATTACCTTTTAGGCATCTTATATCACCATTTGGCTTTTCATAACATTTACTACTTTGATATATTTTGCCATCTACAGCATACTCATAAGTTGTTTGTTTGCATTTAACAGAATTAACTATCATTACTATTAACAATGCTATAATGACTGCTAAAACAATTAATACAACTATTGCTTCTTTTGTTTGATTATTTTTCATTAGTACCTACTACTTTCTTTATTATTGAACTATTTTTTGCACTAGATTTAATTTGTATCTTTTGTTTAGAACCAGTACATTTTTTAACTGGCTTTACTTCATAAATGTTACCTTTAAATTCAGATAATATATTTTCTAATGAATCCATTTTTTCAATAGCATAATCTAATTTATTATCTAAATTATTTAGCATTTCAATAATTGATTTTTCTTGTTTAGCACTGTTTTCTAAATTTTTAATGTCTTTTTCTCTAAGTTCAATTAATTTAATGCTTTCTTTATTTTTAGATTCTAATTTATTGTTTTTATCTTTTGTTTTAATAATATCTTCTAGTAAATCATAATTTCTATCGCATATATTTATATTTAAGTTTTTAACTTCTTTTAAAATATCTTCATTTGTTGTTTTACTTGAACTTTTACCAAATCCCCTGAAAAACTTTTTAAAATCTTTCATTTTTAAAATAACCTTTCTACTTTATTTTCTTGTAATTCTTTTACTGTTTTTTTTAACTTTGTATTTTCCTTTTTTAAATCAGTAATTTCTTGGTTTTTATGTCTCAGTGCAATTCCTATTAGGTCATACTCAGTTTTATAATATTTAGCATTTTCTTTTGCTATCATTAAATCAGTTTTTAGTTTTTCTATTTCATCACTTGTCATTTTCGTATGCCTCCATCATTTTTTCAAACTCTATATCATCAAGTGTTTTGATAC
>CANQYB010000046.1 GCA_947627975.1 uncultured Bacilli bacterium
GAAAATTTAATTATTAATTATTTAAATGATTTAAAAGAGGTTGTATTAAAAAAAGATGTTATTAGTCGTAATAACATAAAAGATATTGTTTTTTTAGATAATTTAATAAAATATATGGCATCCACAATTGGTAATCTTACAACGCCTTATAAGATTGCAGAATTTATGAAAAAAAATGGTAGTTTAATCACAAATGAAACTGTTGATTCATATTTAAAAATGTTAGAAAATGCTTATTTTATATATAGGGTTCCTCGCTATGAATTAAAAGGAAAACAATTACTAAAAACTCAAGGGAAATATTACTTTATAGATAATGGTATAAAAAATATTATCGCAGGCATTTCATCTTATGATACAGGTAGTAGTTATGAAAATATTGTATATATAGAACTATTAAGACGCGGATATGAAGTATATGTAGGACAATATAATCATATAGAAATCGATTTTATTGCCATAAATCCTAATGAAAAAATATACTTTCAAGTTGCAAGAAGCATAATGGACGAAAAAGTAGAAGAACGAGAAAAAAAATCACTTTTAGCAATTAATGATAATTACCAAAAAGTAATACTAACTATGGATAATGTCAAAAATAAACAAATAGATGGAATTCAAGTTATTAACATTATTGATTTTTTAAGCGAAGAGTAATTAATTTAAAAAAATTGATTAATAATGTGAATTTAGTAATTTAAAGGAGAAGTTAAAAATTGCAAATATTAAAAAGAATAAATATAAATAATAATGTTTATTATATAATTGTTGAAGTAGAATATATAAAAAGCCAAATGGGATTTCCTATTTTATGTTTAAAAAATTATAAAAATGAATATTGGGATGGCGGAGATTGTACAATTTTAATAAAAGAAGTAGAAAAAAATTATACCCAAGATAAGGCAAAACAATATGATAAAAATATTAGTTTTATGGCCGATATTTTGTATATATATGATAGAATACCATTTATAAGTGGTATAAAAGATATTTATATTTCTAAAAATGACAATTTACCATATTCAGAAAGTTATATTTCAAAAGAAGAAATAGATAATTACATTAAACAATGCAATATAAAAATGAATAACAACAAAAATTTTAAATTAAGTGATGCACGAACTTGGAAATTATAATTAATCTTTTTTTAAATTATTATATTATACTTAAAAAAAGAAACTAACAAAAAATGTTAGTTATTTTGTATTAATCAAAGATATTACAAATATATCATTTTTGTAATATTAATTTTTGTATATCTTCTTTTGATTTAAAATCTATTTCACTTAATTCTTCTGAAATTAATTCGGTTGCTAAAGTAGAATCTTTTGCTAGTAATTCTTTCAATAATTTTAAATAATTTTTTTGAGCCTCTTTAGTATCATTCCATAATTGAATTGTTTCTTGATTATCTTTATATTTTTCTCTATATTCTTTAATATATTCACGAGGTACATAAAGATTATGACTTTTGATTATATTGTAAAGTTCATCGGAAAATGTATCATTTGGATTTTTAGCAACTTGTAATTTATAAAAATGGTAATTTAAACTCATCTTTGCTAGTACAATAAAATCTTCTATATCAAGTTGGTATTTTGAACAATATTCTTTAACTATAGGTTCATTTGCAATATTTTCTAGTTCTTTTTCTCTAAAACTACTATCTGGTATTTCTCCATTTTTTGTATGAGTAAATTGAAATGGTTCAATAACTTTATCTAATTCAACAAAAAGTGGACTATATGCTCCTTTATATTTCATTACGGAACCTACTAAGAACCAATATGACAATTTTATAAATCTTTCATTAGTTATATTATGTTTATTAATAAACTTTTTAACTTCAACAATTCTTTCATCATCAGGGACATCTGAACAAGAACAATTTATATTACAAGTCCAATAATCACATAATTGATTTTCACCATCACATATTAATTTTAATCCACCCAAATAATATCTTAATTGTAAATCTTTATCATCAAGTTTTTTTATTTCAGTTTTTTTCATTTAAAGCCTCCCTTTAAATTAGTATAACACATTATTTATTATTTTTTTATTTATTTTTTTTATTTTTTTTATATGGGTGTAAAAAATTTTGGTTCTTTTGCATGTTAGTTGAAACTTGAACTAAGCTAAAATTTTAATTCTTAACAAATAAATACTTTTAATGATATAGTTCCTTATAAATTTCAATTAAAAATTGGAGACAATAAGTCAAATACAATAACATCAAATAAAGAATTAATATCAAATAAAAATCGTAAAGGAAAATGTTATCCATTTTATAGAAAAAAACAACTAGAAACAACTGTTGATTATATTCCACTTGATAAAATAGATGTGCCAATTGAATTAACAATACAATGTTTACATCCACATATTTTGAAATGGGAAGAAATACCTAAATCAACAAAAAAGGAAAGAACTAGTTTTCAAGTAAGAATATTAAATGAGACAAATAATAGGCAATTGGGCTATTTATCACTTGATTTGACACCAGCCGGTGACATTGATAATAAATTTTGTTGTTTTTATAATGAGGATGGAACTCATGAAATTATGCAATCAATATTTTACGAATTTGATGAACAAACTAAAAAAGTTATACCAGTAGAAAACTTGAGTTTTATTTTTTATAATTTAGAATCTGGTTTAGAAGAAAAAGTATCTTTTTATAAAGAAGATGGCAATTTAAAGTGTGTTACAATTAATAAACAGAGTTTAAGAAATCATGCATTTGATAGAATAGTTTGGACAGAAGATGAAGTAAAAGAAAATAGCGAATTTTTTTCTAGATATTGTAATAATGCTACAATTAAAGAAGCATCACCTTTAATTTGTGATTTTACAAATTATATTATAAATAAAGATGTTACTGATAAACTAGAAAAAATACAAAGACTCAAAAGAATTTTAGCACATAATGATAATTCTTTCTCTAAAGATTATTATGATAAACTAAAAAAAGAACTTGAATATTTAGAAAATCCTAAAAATGATATTTTTAATGACTTTTACGGGGAATATATAGGAAATACAATTATTAAATTGGATTCTAAATGGATTTTAATTTTAGAAACTTTAAAAGATGATTATCATTATTTTACAAGTATAGATATTACTAATACCGATGCTTTTGATGTTGATTTTTATCACGAAAGAAAAGATGGTACATCATATTATCAAGCAATTAAAAATTCCGATAAAACACCAATGTTTAGAACAAAAATAGAAAATGGTAAGGAAATATTAATTCCATTAGGTGAACATATCACAGACAATGAATTAAAAAATTTTGAAATATTTAAATCATATTGTGTAGAAAACTTTGATACTATTGAAAGTAAAAGAATGGCAACATTATATTTAGATAGATATTCTCAAAGTAAAAAAAGTCGAGAGTTAATAAAGAGATAAAAGTTAATAAAGTTAATAAATGTTTAAAGAGAGTAAAAATAAAGCCGAGTTTTTAATACTCGGTTTTTATATGACTAAATTTCCATCTTTCATAATGGTTATTTTACCTTTTTTGGTATCGCCTTTAATAGTTAAATCTTTGGTACCTATCATAAAATCAACATGATTTTTAGATGAATTTATTCCTAATTTATCTAATTCTTCGAAACTTAATTTATTGCCATCTTTAATGCATTCCGTAAAACCAGAACCTAGGGCTAAATGACAAGATGCATTTTCATCT
>CANQYB010000047.1 GCA_947627975.1 uncultured Bacilli bacterium
GTTATAAAAAATGGCATATATATTCTTTTTTCACCAGTAGAATAAGTTTTTCCATCACTATCAGTTAATTCATAATCCCTTAAATAATCCTTTAATTTATTTAATAATTCATAATAACTTTTAGATCCTTTATTTATTTGCTTTAAATCATTATTTTGTATTTCGTAATTAGATTTATCATCATCCAATTCTAAATAATAAATAGTTTTTATATTTAATTTTTTGGCAACATCTAACATAGGATTAAGCATATTACGACACCATGGACACCAATTTGCCCCAACATATATTATTGCCTTTTTACTATCTAGTAATTTTATTGCTTCATCCACAGAAACATATTTAATAGGATTATTTTTATCAATACTCACATTATTATACTTTGCACCATCGGAATCCCTTATCATATCATTTAATGACTCATATTCATTTTTAAATCTCAAAGCATCTTTACTTTGTTCTTTATGAACTAATAATAAATATCCTCCTATTCCTAATACTAAAACAACTCCTATTATCAATATTATTTTTTTCTTATTCATATAATTTCCTTCCCTTCAATTACAATTATATCTGTCAATATAAGAAATAACTATAATGGGAAAGTTGAAATATCTCAACTTTGGGTTGAGATTATTATTTACAATTTTCTTCTAATACTAAAGGTATAGAATAAAATGTTGTTTGATTTTCTTTATCTGTGGCTTTGATTTCTAAGCTAAGAGCATTTTCTTTATACATTTTACAAGAATTAGAATAATGATCTACATTAAACTTAACTTTTTTTAAAAATTCTTCAAGTGTTATATCACCATCATCATATTTATAACTATCTATCTCCCTTTTTGTTTGACCATCTACTTCATAAAAAACACATTCAATTTTCTTATATTTCGTTTTATTATCTTTACCACAATAAGTAATATTGGAAATATAAATTGAAGTTTTTGAACTATCATATGCAATACTTCCTGATAATTCAAAATTATCACAAGTTGTCTTAATTGTTTTAAATTGAAAGTTATTACTATTGGGATTTGTTTTTTTATTAATAAAGTTAATAATACCTAAACTTATAATAACAATAATAAGTAATGCTATTATCATAAATAAAATTTTGAATTTATAATTTTTAGGGATTTTTTTGTCATTTAATAATTCATTAATATCTTTATTATAATCTTTGCAAATTTCTTTTAAAATAGAAATGTCCGGCATATTTTTACCATTTTCCCATTTACTTACTGCTTGATAAGTTACATTATATTTATCTGCTAAATCTTTTTGCGTAAGATTATTCTTTTTTCTAATTTCTTTAATAAATTTTCCTATCTTTTCTTGATCCATAATTCACTTCCTAATCTTACAAATATTTATCTCATTAAATATTATAACAATTTTTTAATGTTTTTGGACTTTTTTCTTATTGATAGGCTAGTGTTTTGTCAAAGCTATTTTGAAACTAAAAAGTTCATTACTAAATCAATTAGTATATTTTTTTCTTTAGGATTAGATTCTGCAATAAGTAGTGTAATTGCAACAAGTGTATTATTATCAATAATTTGTCCTTTTTCATTATATAAAATATTATAGAATTTTAGGAAATATATAAATAATGTGGCAGCTATTCTTTTGTTTCCATCAATGAAAGTATGATTTTTGGTTATTAAATAGAGAAAATTAGCTGCTTTTTCCTCTATTGTTGGATACAAATCTTTGCCATCAAAAGATTGATATATTGTACCTATAATTGCTTTTAAGCCTTTATCTCTTTCAAGAGCAAATAACTCGCTATCACTATTAAATTTTAATTGACCAACTATTTCTATACAATCTTCGTAAGTAATTTTTTTATCATTTTTTGTTCCAATAGGTTTTGAAATTTTCTTATAATCATAAGCATCAAGTAAATTTAGAGCATTTGAGTAGTTGTTTATTACTTTAATTATTTCTTGGGCTTCTGTTCCTTTAAATTCAGTATCTATTCTTCCTGCAATATCAACTAACTTTATTGTTTTTTCAAGATATTCTAATCTTTTTTGATTGACAGCATAGCCTTCAATCATGTAATCTTTCAATACTTTAGTTGCCCATTTTCGAAAAATAATACCATTTTTGGAATTTACACGGTAACCAACACTAATTATCATGTCTAAATTGTAAAAATTTATTGGCTTTGTACTAAATTCGGAATTTCCGAATTTTCTTAAAGTTTCTTGTTCTTCTAATTCTTTTTCTCTATAAATGTTCTTAATATGTTCATTTATTGTTGATTTTGACTTACCAAACAAAGTTCCCATTTGTTCTTGTGTAAGCCACACAGTTTCATCTTTCATATTGACTTCTAATTTAACATTTTGATTTTCAAATAATATAATTTCATTTTTCATTTTTTATCGCTTCCTTTCTTTTGATTTATTATATTCATTGACTGATTTTGCCAAGCATTTTCTCTTACTATTAACTAGGTTTTAAATTTTAAATATGTTATGACATTATCACCAAAATATAAATTAGTTATTATCTTAATATAAAAACATTTGTTCGTCAATATTTTTTTTCAAATTATTTTAAAATATTTTTATGTGTAAGAAAAAAACAAACCAGTAACTAGTCTGTTTTTCATTATTCTAATTATCTAATTCACTATAAAATACTTATCTTCACTAAATATAAGTATTAAAAATTAAATTCGATATTTTAGTATTTATACTGAAGTTGAAGCATTTATCATCATAGATGTTACCATAGCAGACATTGTATTTATAGTAGATTGTGCTACTTTTACTTTTTGAGCTATGTCTGTATCTTTTATTTCTTTTAACCTATTATTTAGTTCCTCTTTTTCATATTTATTAAAAATATTCTTTAAAATTCTAGTAGAATTTAATAAAGATGATAGTAATATTAGATTTTCCGTAAGATTACCTTTTCCTAAAATCTCTGTTTTTATTTCGTTGATGATTTCTGTGAACTTACTTTCATCTATAGTTATGGTTTCTTTATTACCAATTAATCCTTTTTTATTTTCTAAAGTTATAAGCTTATCTCTTACCATACTATCTTTTAATTCGTTAAGGATACTTTTTAAATTTTTAGTTGAAAAACTATAACAAATAGATGTTAAAACAATTCTTAAAGGAACTTTATCCTTTTTCATATTTTCTATGATTTCATATAATTTTTTATTATAATTAGCAGTTGGCACCTTATTATTAAGTATTACTTCATTTTTTTCATTAATACTTAAGTTGTCATCTAACATCATTTCAACTATCATTGATACAATTAA
>CANQYB010000048.1 GCA_947627975.1 uncultured Bacilli bacterium
GAAAATTTAATTATTAATTATTTAAATGATTTAAAAGAGGTTGTATTAAAAAAAGATGTTATTAGTCGTAATAACATCAAAGATATTATTTTTTTAGATAATTTAATAAAATATATGGCATCCACAATTGGTAATCTTACAACACCTTATAAGATTGCAGAATTTATGAAAAAAATGGTAGTTTAATCACAAATGAAACTGTTGATTCTTATTTAAAAATGTTAGAAAATGCTTATTTCATATATAGAGTTCCTCGCTATGAATTAAAAGGAAAACAATTACTAAAAACTCAAGGGAAATATTACTTTATAGATAATGGTATTAAAAATATTATCGCAGGCATTTCATCTTATGATACAGGTAGTAGTTATGAAAATATTGTATATACAGAACTATTAAGACGCGGATATGAAGTATATGTAGGACAATATAATCATATAGAAATCGATTTTATTGCCATAAATCCTAATGAAAAAATATACTTTCAAGTTGCAAGAAGCCTAATGGATGAAAAAGTAGAAGAACGAGAAAAAAAATCACTTTTAGCAATTAATGATAATTACAAAAAAGTAATACTAACTATGGATAATGTAAAAAATAAACAAATAGATGGAATTCAAGTTGTAAACATTATTGATTTTTTAAGCGAAGAGTAATTAATTTAAAAAAATTGATTAATAATGTGAATTTAGTTATTTAAAGGAGAGATTAAAAATTGCAAATATTAAAAAGAATAAATATAAATAATAATGTTTATTATATAATTGTTGAAGTAGAATATAAACAAAGTAAAATGGGATTTCCTATTTTATGTTTAAAAAATTATAAAGATGAATATTGGGATGGCGGAGATTGTACAATTTTAATAAAAGAAGTAGAAAAAAATTATACCCAAGATAAGGCAAAACAATATGATAAAAATATTAGTTTTATGGCCGATGTTCTGTATATATATGATAGAATACCATTTATAAGTGGTATAAAAGATATTTATATTTCTAAAAACGACAATTTACCATATTCAGAAGGTTATATTTCAAAAGAAGAAATAGATAATTACATTAAACAATTCAATATAAAAATGAATGGCAACAAAAATTTTAAATTAAGTGATGCACGAACTTGGAAATTATAATTAACCTTTTTTTAAATTATTATATTATGCCTAAAATGCAAAAAGACTAACAAAAAATGTTAGTTATTTTGTATTAATCAAAGATATTACAAATATATCATTTTTGTAATATTAATTTTTGTATATCTTCTTTTGATTTAAAATCTATTTCACTTAATTCTTCTGAAATTAATTCGGTTGCTAAAGTAGAATCTTTTGCTAGTAATTCTTTCAATAATTTTAAATAATTTTTTTGAGCCTCTTTAGTATCATTCCATAATTGAATTGTTTCTTGATTATCTTTATATTTTTCTCTATATTCTTTAATATATTCACGAGGTACATAAAGATTATGACTTTTGATTATATTGTAAAGTTCATCGGAAAATGTATCATTTGGATTTTTAGCAACTTGTAATTTATAAAAATGGTAATTTAAACTCATCTTTGCTAGTACAATAAAATCTTCTATATCAAGTTGGTATTTTGAACAATATTCTTTAACTATAGGTTCATTTGCAATATTTTCTAGTTCTTTTTCTCTAAAACTACTATCTGGTATTTCTCCATTTTTTGTATGAGTAAATTGAAATGGTTCAATAACTTTATCTAATTCAACAAAAAGTGGACTATATGCTCCTTTATATTTCATTACGGAACCTACTAAGAACCAATATGACAATTTTATAAATCTTTCATTAGTTATATTATGTTTATTAATAAACTTTTTAACTTCAACAATTCTTTCATCATCAGGGACATCTGAACAAGAACAATTTATATTACAAGTCCAATAATCACATAATTGATTTTCACCATCACATATTAATTTTAATCCGCCCAAATAGTATCTTAATTGTAAATCTTTATCATCAAGTTTTTTTATTTCAGTTTTTTTCATTTAAAGCCTCCCTATAAATTAGTATAACATATTATTTTTTTATTTGTTAATAATAATTATTATTACCTATTATTAAGTATAAAGTTATTTAATTTTTTAAATGATAAAAACTCGAACTATAATTAGTTGGAGAGTAGCACTAACAAAAAATGTTAGTGTTTTCATTTAAAGACCGATTATAAAAAACAAGTATAATTTTTTTAAATAACATTTGTTATCATAAATAAACTATATTGCGATTTTTATCTATCTTTGCATTTTTTGTGTTTCTGCATTTTGTAATGAAATATTTACAGAATTAAATGTTTGATTTATTTTAGTAATAGCTGCTGCCATTTCTTCATTTGTAGCAAAAGCAACATCACCATCCATTAAAGGTAAGATTCCATTTTTAATAGCAACAACATTTTGAATTCCTTTTCTATTAAATTCTTCAAGCCTATCTATTGGAGTAGAACATGTATTACTTACAACAAAAATAATTTCACTATTTTTATAAAGTTGTTCTAATAATTCTTCTACTTTAAATACTTTGCCTACATACAATTCATATGAAGTACGAAAATTTCTAAATTTGCCATCAGCACCTACAACTGGAAAAGATGCTACAATATGTGCTCCAAAAGCATCTTTAGGAATATTATCAAATGTCCCATTGCTAAGAAAAGCGAAAGCATCTCTATATTCAATAGACATTCTTGGTGTCAAAAATTGTAATTCATCATCACTATGCATTTTCTTTTCCTCCCTTAATTCTATTTTACAATAAATAATAATGTTTGTGAACACAATTTCGCAAAATATTTAAATGCTTTGTAAAATATATTATACTATTTTATTAATTAGAAACTATTACTAAAGTATGAGAGTACTATTCAAATTTTTCTTTATACAATTTATTTGTTGAAAAATATAATATTTTTATTTACACTATTTTTAAATTATAAAGAAATTTATATGACTAAATTGCCATCTTTCATAATGGTTATTTTGCCTTTTTTTGTATCGGCTTTAATAGTTAAATCTTTGGTGCCCATCATAAAATCAACATGATTTTTAGATGAATTTATTCCTAATTTATCTAATTCTTCGGAACTTAATTTATTGCCATCTTTAATGCATTCCGTAAAACCAGAACCTAGGGCTAAATGACAAGATGCATTTTCATCT